>NZ_SMNY01000001.1:0-272619 GCF_004353535.1 Cupriavidus sp. L7L | reverse complement strand
GTCGAATTTAAGTCTTAAAACGTCCTTGATCATGCGCATGTTCATCCGGTGCGCGGGCATGCTCTCTCCGGCAAAAGCCGGCGAGCATAGCCCGTGCGGTTGATGTCATGCGCAACGCCAACCCTGCCTTCCGGTCCGGTCGGTCACGTTCCCGAAATGCCCGGTCACGTTGCCGAAATCGCCGGTCACGATCCCGAAACGGCCGGTCACGTTCGTCCGAAATACGCAGCCGGAGCCCTGCTTGTTGCGAATTCGATTGACGCCCAAGGCCGAGAGGAAGAGCCCCCGCTCCATCGACTTGACCGCCGGCTCGCTGGCCTGCTCGGGACTTTCCGGAACGGCGAGGTCAAGGGCAACGAAGGCCATGCCGAGCAGCGCCTGGAAGTTGGCGCCGCTCGGATATCTTCCCTGCAATGTTTCGAGGACATGGGCGGCCGTGGCCTCCATCAGGTCTTTTCCGGTTCCCGCGATCAAGGCGGCATCCTCGGCCCCTTTTTGCGCGCGTCTGGCGTAGGCGACCAATGCATCTGTTAGTGCTACGCCGCGCAAAGAGGAGAGCACCTTGGGCGACAGCGTGCCGTCGTCGGTCAAAATAAAGCCTTCCGCGTCGAAAGCTGTCTTTGCGTTGTCGATCGCCTCCCGACCCACATAGTTGGTAGACGCTTCTCGGAACCCGCCGCACGCCCGAACCTTTGCGAGCAAACCTGAAGCGAACCGGCTTGCCGCTCCAGGATTTGAGTCCATAACTGCGTAGAGCACGGCGCGAACGCGCTTCGCCTTTCCAATTAGCTGGCCTTGCTGCTTTGGGTCATGCTTTGCAAGGCCCGCCTGGTTGACGTGAAACTCGATGTCGGCATGCGAAGGTTCTCGGTAGACGCCGTTATTGTTCGAGTCGTCCACCAGTTGCATGAGTGCGTGCGCAATCGTGTCGGTCACCGGGATATGGGACATTTCTCTTTCCTCTTTTTAAGACGTGCCAAAAACACTGTCTCCTTAGCTTGCCTCCGAACCTCATCATATATAGCTTGGGGAGCGCTTGGCGTGCCAGCAACCTGGCAGGCAGCCACTTTGGCTTTTGCTTATACAGTGCCAGCTTATTGTAAAGTGTGCACGAAAGGAGACCATTGTGCGCCCGCCACTTCACCAGCGTTTCGTTGATAAGGCCGTTGCCGCAATCACAGCGGCTGTGGAGATCTACAACAAGCCGGCGTTCTTGTACCGGGAGGAAACATTCTCGATTCTGGCTCTGAACGCCTGGGAGCTGCTGCTCAAGGCAAAAGTCTTGAAGGATGCAGACAATGCCATCGCATCGCTAAGGGTTTACGAGAATCGCCTAACCAAGGCGGGCATTAAGTCGCAGAAGAAATTTTTGAAGCGAAACCGCGCCGGCAACCCGCAGTCCATCACATTGAGTGGCTGCGTTGCACGTCTTGAAGAGGCGCCGGCATCCAGACTGCCCAAAGAGGTAAGGGCGAACCTCGACGCACTGGTTGAAATCCGGGACAACTCAGTTCACTTCATCACCGCCAGCACAACGCTCGCACGCCAAGCTCAAGAGTTGGCCGCAGCGTGCGTTCGAAATTTCATTCTTTTGGCGAAGAGCTGGTTCAAAAGGGATTTTGCGGGAATATTGAATTTAGTTTTACCGCTGTCGTTCGTGACCCCTGCACAAGATGCCGGAGCCGTGGTGGTATCTGCCGACGAGTCTCGCCTCATTGAACATCTCAAGACACTGGCACAGGAAGTAGGCGACGGCGAGGGCGAATACGCCGTAGCCATCCGCCTGCAAGTGAAACTAGAGAAGAGCGCCCTGGCAAACGCCTCCAAGGTTCAAGTCTCCAAGGACGCCGACGCCATCAAGGTGCAGCTTGCGGAACAGGATATCAAGGAGAGGTACCCTTGGACCTATGATGAGCTATGTAAGCGTATGGCCGCTCGCTATAGCGACTTCAAAATGAACAACGAGTTCCACGCTTTGCGTAAGCCACTGCTCGACGACGAGAAGTACGCGAAGGTCCGGTATCTTGACCTCGAGAACAAGGCTGGCCCGAAGAAGCCTTACTTCAACGCGAATATTCTGCTGGTCTTTGACCAGCACTACACGAAGAAGATCGGGTGAGTCTCAGTTGGACTGGCGCGAAAGCGAAAGCGAACCCAAACTGCCCGCATTGTGGAAGGCACTGACGCGCTTGGTATCCGCAGACGCTGTTGATGGACATTCGAACGTCAGCTTTGCGACGTTCACTTCTGGCTTACGATGGTCCGAAATGGGTCGGTAGGGGGGCCGTATACCAGCGCCTACCGACTTGACAGTCTACGTTATCCCACCCAAATAACTACCCGCTGGCGCTGAACTTTTACCTTCAGCGATTGGCCGACGCGGAATCCCGCCCGCTCCAACCAAACACCCTTCAATCGAATCCACGGAATCACCCGCAGACCAGTGAAATTGTTGCTGCTACCTGGAATAACGGGGAAATGGGTTCGGCTAATCTTGATTGTCCGAACGTGCGTGCCTGCAAATCTGGACTTCATGGCGGCTCCCAAGAGAGTGACCGCGAGCTGTCCGGGTGCGGTAAAGCCGCTGCAAGAGTGTGTTCAGCACTTGACGAGAAAGAGCCTACGTAAGACCGTTGCTGCTTGCAATCTTCTATAAGGACACGCATTACGGCGCTTCCAAGTCGATCTATCAGACCTTCTGATCGGCATCGGCGCTGGCCTCGAACTGCACCTTGTCACACAACGGCCAATACTTGCCAACCAGCCGGTCGCGTGGAAACGAGGCAATCGCAGCCGTGCTCAAGCCCTCGCTATCGACTGAAATTATCTGCTTAGCCACCGTCCGATACCCGGCACGGAAGTGATTGGCCCCCTTGATCGCGACGACCTTGTATCCAGTGACATCCACGCCGTGCAGCACAAACGGCTCGACATCAAAGATCTGCTCGGCACGCGAAGCCACGATGACATCGACACCGTTTATGATCAGGCGACACATCACCCCCAGGTCAAAGCGAACGCCTTCGAACATCGATCCAGGGCGATTCACAAAACGACCGTCCGTGATGCATTTCACATAGGCATCGGCCTCGATCGGCGCGCCCTGGAAGCGGCCTTGCTTGCCGCCCAGCGAGACCTTGATCGTGGCCCCGACACCCGCGCGCTGAGCTTGTGCAACCACGCTAGCATCGTTGATCGACGCAAAACAGCACGTGCCCGCGGGCGGATTGGCGTCCAGTAACGCGCGAAGCAGATGCGTGCCGTCTCCGGGTGTGCCGCCGCCCGGGTTGTCTGCGTACTCGTTGACAACGACAGGCCCCTCTGCCGCCGACAGGGCAAGGGCGACGCCCTGTGCGGGGGGCGGAAACGTCGGACGGAACGCCTCGCGATGCGACCAGATCCATTGCGCGACGTCGTCGACGCAACGCTGCGCAAGCGCGGCGTCTCCGGTTGTGGTGCACACGACCGCCGGGCAGGGGGCAGCGATATCCGCGTAGGGGAAACCGTGGAACCACGAGCAGTCGATCACGCCGGGCTGTGCGGCCAGCTTCCGGCAAACGTCGTTGACTTCCGCCGGGATGAACCCGTCTTGTGTCGTCACGATGTACGGCAGCATCGGCAGGCGTCGCACCGCGGTGACCGGTGTGAGCCCGCCCCGAATCATCTCAAGCAGCAGCTCGACGGCTTCGACGCCCCGGTCATGGAAGTCGGTATGCGGATACAGCTTGCACGGCAAAGTCAGGTCGCAAGCGTCGCGCATCGCGTCCGTCATGTTGCCGTGCAAATCGTAGACCGCCGCAATCGGGACACCCGGCCCGACCAGCGCACGAACGGCAAGCGCCAGATCGCCTTCGATGTCTTCAGTGCCGTCGGCGACACCGGCGCCATGCAGGGCCAGCAGCACGCCGTCAACCGGCAGCGCAGCGCGAATGCCATCGAGGATGTCTTGCTTCATGGTGGCATACGCGCCGGCTTCGATCGTGCCCGACGGCGTCGCCTGCCCGACATAGGTGGGAATGAGCGTGGCGCCGGTCCTGCGCGCGCCTTCGATAAAGCCGCCCACCTGATGATTCGATTTGTCGAACGCCGCCAGGATTTCGTCGCCCCGATACTGCTCGAACGCGCGCAGCGGCGTCATGCCCGCGAATTCGGCGGCGTACGTGTTGGTCTCATGGATGAGTCCGGCAACGGCCAGGCGGGCGGGCGATTGGTCTGAAGTCACGGGAATGCCTCCGGGATGCTTGTTTTGCGCGCGATCAGCGATTGACCTTCTTTGGATCAAAGCTTAGGGCGACCAGGGCGCCGGCGACAAGCGCCCCGGCGATGATAAAGATGGCCGGCGCGGTGCTGTGGTACGTGTCGCGGATCCAGCCGATCAGGTACGGGCTGACGAAGCCGCCAAGGTTCGCCAGGCTGTTGATCGCGCCGATGCACGCCGCTGCCGTCGCCCCGCCGAGGAATGCCGTCGGCAATGTCCACATGATCGGCGAGAAGCTGATGATCCCAGCCGCCGCGATCGACAGCGAGATCACGGCGAGTACGAGATTCTGCCCCGCGAAAACGCTCGCCACGAGCCCGAAGGCGCCCACCAGCATGATGCCGGCAAGGTGCCAGCGACGCTCTCCATGCCGATCCGAACTCCGCCCCACCAGCACCATGGCCACCACGGCCACGCAATACGGAATCGCGCTGAGCAGGCCGATCTGTACGCCACTGACTGCCCCGGCGTCCTTGATCAGCGTGGGCAGGTAGAAGCCGAGTGTGTACAGCGCCATCATCGCCGGAAACGTCATCAGGATGATCTTGCAGATCCGCATGTCGCGCAGAATGCCGGTCAACGGCATGTGCTCCCGGCCATGATCGTCCTGCGCGATATCGTTCTCGATCAGCTGGCGTTGCGCTGGTGTCAGCCATTTGGCGTCCTTGACGCGATCCGTCAGGATCCACAGCACGCCGATGGCCAGCGGCAGCGTCGGCAGGGCTTCGAGCACAAACACCCATTGCCAGCCGGCGTGACCGCCGACCTGGTGAAAGCGCTCCAGGATCCAGCCCGACAAAGGGCTGCCGAGCAAGCCGGCGATTGGAATGCCCGCCTGGAATATGGCCGTGACCTTGGCGCGGCGGCGATTCGGAAACCAGTACGTCAGGTAGAGGATCACGCCGGGGTAGAAGCCGGCTTCGGCGACGCCGAGCAGGAAGCGTACCGTGTAGAACTGCCACGGTGTCGTGACAAATGCCATGACTCCCGAGAGTAGGCCCCAGGAGATCATGATCCGGGCAATCCAGAGTCGCGCGCCGACACGATGCATGATGAGGTTGCTCGGCACCTCGAACAGCATGTAGCCAATAAAGAACAGCCCTGCGCCGAGCCCATAGGCTGCCTCGCTGAATTGCAGGTCGGCCAGCATATTGAGCTTGGCGATGCCGATATTTACGCGATCGAGATACGCGACGACGTAGCACAGCATCAGGAACGGGATGAAGCGGAGGGCGACCTTGCGGTAGGTGGCATCCTCGAATGCGTAAGCGTCAGTCTGCCCCCGAACATCGGGCGATAGCGTGGCGTGCTGGTCCATGAAAATGTCTCCTTTTATTGTTGGGGGCGACGACAAGAGGGTCAGGCTGCCTGTTGCATCGGGCCAGAAGCATGGCCGGCCAGCGTTGCGGCGTAATCCTGGAACCGGCGAAGCTCCTCGGGCGGGACGAGCGAGCCGCCGGTAGCCCAGATCACATGCGTGGCGTCGTGCATGGACAATCCTTGATCGCGCACATACGTCTGACCCTCAGGCGAGCGGCGCAGCCAGCCCGGGCCTCCGATGCCGGCGGCCGCTGACGGCTCGACTTCCACGCCCATCGAAGTCTTGAGCGCGAGCAACTGAACATAGAGTTGATCGTCGGCGACGGTGAACACGCCGGCGAGTTGGGAAGCCATCAACGGGCTGACCAGATGGGATGCCTGGCCGACGGCGAGGCCATCGGCATCGGTCCGGTTATCCAGGCCGATGTCATAGACGGATACGGGAGCTTGCGCACCGGAGGCCAACTGCACCAGTACGCACGGCGAGGCCACCGGCTCGGCGAAGAAGCAGTGCACATGTTCGCCGAACAGCGCCTTGAGCCCGTAAGTGATGCCACCGGGTGCGCCGCCGACACCGCAGGGCAGATAGACGAAGAGCGGATGCGCGGCATCCACGACGCGGCCGGCTTCGGCCAGCTGGCGCGCCAGGTGGCGTGCCGCGGCGGCGTATCCGAAGAAGAGCATGGCGGAGCGCTCGTCATCAACAAAATGGCAGCGCGGCGCTGCCAGCGCCTGCTCCCGGCCCGCTGCCACGGCTTCAGCGTAGTCGCCTTCATGTTCCACGACGCGTACGCCGCGTTTGCGCAGGCGGTCCTTCTTCCACGCCTTGGCGTCCGCGGACATATGTACAACCGCATCGAACCCGAGAGCAGCCGCCATCACGCCGATGCTCAAGCCGAGGTTGCCGGTGCTGCCGACCATCACCGAGTATTGCGAGAACAGCGCGCGCGCTGCCGCCGTCGCCAGCACGCGGCGATCACCGTCCGGGTCGAGGACACCGTGCTCGATCGCGATGGATTCGGCAATCGCCAGCACTTCATGAAAGCCGCCGCGTGCCTTGATGGAACCGGCTATCGGCAGTTCGTCGTCACGCTTGATGAACCACGCGCCCTCGGCGCCATCGTTGCCGACGATCGCATGCTGGAGGGCGGTAGCCGGCATCAGTTGCGATTCCACTTGCCCATGGCTTGACCCCAGTTCGGGAAACAGCGTCGCCAGGAGCGGTGCACAACGCGCTAGACGCGCCTCGGCTGATGCGATGCCTTCCGCCGATGGGGCGGAAGCCGGCAGGGGTTGCCCCAGCCTCGGATTCAGCCAAAGCAATGGCTGTCTCGATTGAAGCCTTGCTAATAGATCGCCAGAGAGCGGCAGAGTGGCCATTACGTCATTCTCCAAGGAATTCCCTATGAGCCGTGATCGTAGGCGCTGTGATCGTGCAAAAATAGCGATCGTTTCTAACGCATGCATTAGCCAAGCTAATACGAATGCAGCTCGATTCCTCTGTTCTCGGGGCGCTGCGGTGTTTCGAAGCCGCAGGCCGCCTGCTGAGCTTCACCAAGGCCGCCGAATCGCTAAGCCTCACCCAAAGCGCGGTGAGCCAGCAGATCCGCCATCTGGAAGACCGTCTCGGCTACGCGCTTTTCGTGCGCCAGCCGCGCAACCTGAAACTGACGCCAAAGGGGGAGGCGCTGTTCGAGACGACCACGCGCGCACTGCACGAGATCCAGCAGACGATCCAGCGACTCGGCCTGCCAAACGCGCCTTTGCAGGTCAATTGCCTGCCGTCGTTCGCGCTGCAATGGCTGATGCCGCGCCTGACCGAATTTCACCGCGAGCAGCCGGATGTGTCCGTGCGCCTCAAAGCTGAGTTCCAGTCGCTGGACAGGCAATCGATGGACGCGGAAGACATTGACGTGGCAGTGCGTTACGACCCGGTCCGCTACAGCCGGTTGCACGCGGACGTCTTGCTGGATGAGTACCTGATTCCCGTGGCCACGCCCGAGTACCTCGCCCGGCATCCTGGGTTATCTGATGGCGCTTCGCTCGACGGCGTCGTGTTGCTGCATGACGCATCGCCATGGGTCGGCGCAGCCGAGTTCGTGGAATGGCGGACATGGCTTGAGGCCTTTCATCCGGCATGGATTGCGCATCTGGAGGGGCCGCAATTCAATCTGTCGAGCCTTGCCATCAGCGCTGCGCTGAACCACCAGGGGGTGGCGATGGGGCGCACGGCCCTGGTCTATGACGAGATCAGGAGCGGACGGCTGGTGAATGTCTTCGGCAAGCACGTACGTGCGCCGGCGCGCTACATGCTGCTTTCTCGTAATCCTGAGGATCGGCGCACGACCATTTTCTCTACGTGGCTCAAGGCAGAGTGTGCGCGCTTTGATGCTGCGCGGATGGAGTTGCTTTCGCTGGATGGCGTACCGGGAAGAGCCGGGTTAGGGCGTTGATTCGATAATCCCCGCGATGAGAGCCCTTCCAAACCTGGCTTGACGAGATTGCAGAGAAGCGGATAGATTGACGCCACCATGACCCGCCGCCCCGCCTCCCTCTCTTTTCATCTCACTGCGACCCAACCGCAGTGGGGCGCGCGCGCCAAATCCAAAAAACAGTCGCTCATCTGACCGGAGCGTGCTGTTCCGTCAGTTGAGCGACGGAACAGCATCAATGTAAAAGACGGTCTGCCAATCCCCTTACTGTCTTGAGCGCATCTTGCTCCGTCGCTTGCCTGTGCGGTTTCCGAATCGGTCGATCCGGAGCATGCAATGCAAGAAGTGGAATATCTCTATCGTGGTATCTGGCTACCCTTGGTCACCCCATTTCGCAACCATGAGGTCGATCACGTCGCACTGCGGCGGCTAGTGGCCCATTACCGCTGTAGCGGCGTGGCGGGATTGGTGGTGTGCGGCAGCACCGGCGAAGCCGCCGCGCTCGATGAGGCGGAACAGTTGGCGGTGCTGGATACCGTGCTGGCCGAGGCGGGGGAGTTGCCGGTCATGATGGGCCTGGCTGGCAACAATCTCCGGCATGTGCTTGGCCGTCTGGACAGGATTGGCGAACGTCCGCTGGCGGGGGTGCTGGCGCCTGCACCGTACTACATAAGACCGTCGCAGGAAGGATTGAAGGGGTATTTTCGCGAGCTGGCCGACAGATCTCGGGCACCCTTGGTGCTTTATGACATCCCCTACCGAACCGGTGTGACGCTGAGCGCCGAAACGCTGCTCTCGTTGGCAAGCCACGGCAATATTCGAGGAATCAAGGACTGCGGCGGCAATGCTGAAACCACGCAAGCGTTAATCGCCGATGGCCGCCTGGCAGTTCTCGCGGGAGAGGATCACCAACTGCTTGCCACGCTGTGCATGGGCGGGCAGGGTGCGATCGTTGCGTCAGCGCACATTCGGCCTGATCTCTTCTCGGTGCTGTGGCGCGCTGTGGATGACCAGCGCCTGAGCGTTGCCCGCGAGCTTTTCCATGCCCTGATGCCGCTGATTCGGCTGATGTTTGCAGAACCTAACCCTGGACCGGTCAAGGCATTACTGGCTAGGCAAGGCTTGCTGTCTGATGAACTGCGCCTGCCGATGATGTCGGCTTCAACCGCGCTCGCCGGGCAATTGGCAATTTTTTGTGATGCCTTGGACGCGGTACACGCGAATGCGTTGTAACTGAGCAGGTTAGATGTGGGCGTACGGTCGCCCGTATGCCTTCATAAGCGCAGCCCGGAGATATTCGGCGCAACACTGGACTATGGCCGCCGTGCTCAATCGACGGCGCTTCCTTAGCCATTGACTCCCGCCATCTTGCGACATCGGCACCGCCATCGACCCGCACCTCATCCGACGAAGGCCAGAATTCTCCAACGAGCCTTTCACGCGGAAACGACGCAATTGCAGCCGTACTCAAGGCATCTGCTTCGATCGAAGCAACAGGAAGCGGCCTTGCTTGCCGCCAAGTGACACCCTGATGGTGGCACCGAGCCGCTGTGCTTGTGCAACCTAAATTCTGATACGAATTCATTTCATTCAGATTCGGAACCGTCCTATGGCGGGGCGGGCGCCCCTAGTGGAAGCATGGCTGTGTCGAATTTGGTCGTTGAATGTTGGTCCGATTCGCTCATCCTTTTCCCTCTAAGGAATGCTAAACCTTGCGTAGCGCTGTCCACAGCGGCCCGCCCTTGCGGACACATCCCCACACTACGCCGGACCTATGTATTTTGGTCCGCTACCAACCCAAAAAAGACGACGTCTTTTACGCCAACACCGCGATAAGGAGTTGTAATGCCTGATATTCGCTATGCTCTGCTCGATGGGGACAAGACCAACACAAACGGTGTACTCATCGCCACCGGCGAGAGCATGTTCCATCACGGTGTGAAGGTGGGTGTCGAAGGCGACTATGCAACCTGTCTGGCCTGCAAGGCTGGCGGGCCTGTGATGAACGACTGTTACCCTGCCTTTGATCTGCGTGGGAAACAAATATTGGTGAGCGGCGCGCGCGTCTATTGCAAGTGCCCGACCAACCCGATAGTCATCCACTCCCAGACCAATTTCACCATGGAAGTAAACCGGATGGGGCACTATGCGCCGCCACTCTCATCGGGGCCAAGCTCCAGCGTAGTATCGGCAAGTCACGATACGCAAATCATTGAGCAATACTACGAGCTTGTTGATGCCGAGACGGGCGCGGGGGAGGAAGGTTATCGCTATGACCTATTTGTTGAGGGGCAGCGGATTAGCCAGGATACCCCGTTTGGCAGCGGAGCAACCCCGACGGTGCGCGGTGGCGTGTCCATGGAAATCGTCATGTGGCTGGACAAGGCAAAGGAAACACGAGCATGACAGAAGTTTCAAGATCGGCGTCGGCAAGTTCAGCGCTGTCTTCTGAGGAGCGTCTGTTGGCAGCTATCGCCTATGGCGAGTCGTCAACAAGGGACCTGTACGAAGAAATGGCCGCACTGGCAAGTGTGATGGTCCGTCAGATGAAAGCCAGGGGCTATTCCACCATCGATGCCTTTACATCGAAGGACAAGAATTTTTCATTTGTGAGAGCAGACGGCAACGCGCGCTACGCTAAGTTAATGAAGGCCACGGAGAAAGACATTGAAAAGAGCCCGCCTATGTCCGATGCAGTCAAGGCCGCACGAAATGCTTTCTCAGGAGGCGTAGATTTCTCGAATGGCGCGTATTTTTGGGATGGAGCAGACATAAAGTCTAACTACAAGCATCACGCGAAAGTAAAGTCCGGAATCCATATCACGGATCCTGTTCACAATATTTACGGAATCAGCGAATCAGGGAAGACGAAAATTCTGTACAAAACAGTCAAGAAGAAGGTAGGCGGACAGGTGAAGACTGTGCGGGAGGAGGTTGGACGCTACTCCTGGGTCTATGAATCCACCGCAGGCGTAGGCGGCACCATCTTCTGGCGTTACGGCCGGGATTGGGTGACAGTCACCCGTGCGAAGGAGTACAGATGATACGGCCCACCATTCTGGCTTTGCTTGTCGCACTTTCAGTTTCTGCACATGCCGAACTGGTGCCGGAGGCGGTCATCGATAGTTGCCTGCTATTTGACAAATCGACTGACGCTTCGGTTTCTATTGTCCCAATTGAAGGGGAGGCGCATCTGATTGATGATGTAACGGTACCCGGCCATCGGCTATTTATACCTGCCAGCGACAGAAACAGGCTTCGGATTGGCTATGCGACCAGCAAGCGCGGACTCAAGGATTATATCTTCGTAGGTACACATCGTGGCTACATCATGCGAGCGGTTGCGGTCGGCAAATTCCGGCCAGCAAGAGTTGAGGAACCGGGCCTTGCAGCTTTTGCATTGTTGCGCCAGCGTGGACTTCAATATGTGTGCCTGATGGAAAGCAACGGCAACGGCAGTGCGGCTTTTGTGAGATCGGCCTTTGTAGGCCGAATTCCACCCTCGAAAGGCTCCGCACTGAAACTGTTCTACAAGGTGGCAGACGTGAAGAAGTTCAATGCATTCGATGGCGCAGAGCGCTTTTGATGCGGACTTAGCTTCCATCGCTTCAGACAACAAGCTTAGATGTAAGGAGGATGGCGGGACGACACAACGATTACAGTCCGGCCTAGCCGCGAAGCGCATCAATCATCAGCGGCTGCCCCGGTCCCGCCCAAATACTCGTTCGAGGGTTGCATGGGAAATCTGCAATTGCCCAGATCGCTTGAGCGGTGGAAAATCGGGCCGCCACGGCTCTTTTTTCGAAGGGCCCAACCCCAGCCCGGCAGCCTTTCTTCCGCAACGACGCAGCAGATGCGACCATCGTGACGTCCTCCGCCTCCTCTCGCCTTCCTCGGCTGCATTTCGACCTGACAACTGTCCAGCTCTTCATCGCCGTCGCCGACCTGGGCAGCATCACCCGCGGTGCAGAGCGTCTCCACCTGGCTCCCGCCGCCGCCTCCCGCCGCATCCTCGAACTGGAAGCCCAACTAGGCGTCTCGCTGTTCGAGCGCCTTCCCCATGGGATGGCTTGCACTGAAGCCGGCCGCGCACTGTTAGCCCACGCCCGCGGCATTACCCACACCGTCCAGCGCATGCAGGACGACGCCGCCTCCTTCGTCGGCGGCGACCTGGGCGTGGTACGTGTAGCCGCCCCCAAATCCGCAGTCATCCAGTTCCTCCCCTTCGACATCCAGCGCTGTGCCACAGACTGCCCCGGCGTCCGCATCGACCTCCAGGAAATGAACAGCCTGGAAGTCCAGCAATCCCTGCGCCGCGGCACCGTGGACATTGGCATCTACGAAGGCAGCCTGGGCGTCGTGGACCTGCCGACCGCGCTCTACCGGACCGACAAGCTGGTGCTGGTGGTGGCGCGCGGCCACGCGCTGGCCAAGCGCAAGCAGGTCACCTCGGAAGACGTGCTCGACTGCGACCTGATCGTCCTCGGCGAAAGCTCGGCCATTTCCATCGGCCTTGAGCGTCTGGCCGAGGAAGCCGGCCGCGTGCTCCACATGCGTATGCGCGTCGGCGGCTTCGACAGCATCGCCGCACTGGTGGCCCAGAACCTGGGCGGCGGCCTGATGCCGGAGGCCATTGCGCACGAGGTGGCAGGCGGCAGCCGTTTCGCGCGGTTACCGATTGCCGAAGACTGGGCGCAGCGCCAATTCGTGCTGTGCCACCGGCCCCATAGTGCACTTTCCTCCGCCGCGCTCAGCGTCCTGGAAGTGCTTGCGCAAAACGCGAAACCAGAATCCCCAAAATAGCGATAGCCCGCGGCGCGTGCATTGCGGAAGATGGCTCCATAACGATTAGTACTACGGAGACACGCAATGCAGCGCAGACAATTCATCCTGGCCACGGCGGCCGGACTGGCGATGCCCGGCCTGGCGCGCGCCGCCGCTGACGTGCAAGGGCCGGTGCGCATCGTAGTGGGTTTTGCCCCCGGTGGCGGCACGGATGTGCTGGCGCGCGTGATCGGGCAGAAGCTCGGGGTCATGTGGAATACCAGCGTGGTTGTGGAAAACAAGCCCGGCGCGACCGGCGCGATCGCCGCTGCCTATGTGGCCAAGCAACCGCCGGATGGCACCACGCTGCTGATGGCGCATGTCAACAGCCATGCGATCGCCCCGGCGCTGCTGGACGTCAAGTACGACCCCCGCGCTGATTTCACCCCGATTTCGATGGTGGGCGTCACGCCCAATATGCTCACCTGCCGTCCGGAACAGAAGGTGCGCACCGTTTCGGACATCGTGGCGCTGTGCCGCAAGAACCCGGGCAAGATTTCCTTCGGCTCGTCCGGTATCGGCTCGGCGCAGCATCTGGCGCTGGAGATGTTCCGGATGCAGGCCAGGATCGACGTGGTGCACGTCCCGTACAAGGGCTCGGGCCCGCTGGTGGCGGACCTGATGGGCGGCCAGATCGACTATGCGTTCGACACCATGACCGCCGCCACGCCCTTTATCCAGCAAGGCAAGGTGATCGCGATCGCGCAGACCCGGCTCAAGCGCGCGGCCAGCCATCCCAATGTGCCGACGCTGGCGGAGTCGGGCTTCCCCGGCCTGGACGCGGCGTCGTGGTACGGCCTGGTGGGGCCGAAGGGCATGCCGCCGGCGCAGGTGCAGCGCATGAACGCGGACGTCAACCGCGTGCTGGCGATGCCCGATGTGGCCGAGCGCCTCAAGAGCTTTGGCGCCGAGGACTCCGGCGGCACGAACCAGCAGTTCGGCGCCTTCATCGCGTCCGAGTCTACCAAGTGGGCCAAGGTCGTGAAGGACGCCGGCGTGAAGGCCGAGAGCTGATGGCGCGGAGCCGCCGCGCCCACATCCGCCGACTTGTCGAATTTCCCAGGAAGCACCCGATGACCGATTTCACCGATTCCGGCGCGCAAGCGCCTGCCACCAAACTGCCGCTGTCCGGCGTGCGCGTGCTCGACGTCAGCCAGGTCATGGCCGGGCCCTACGCGTGCATGCTGCTGGCCGACCTCGGCGCCGACGTGATCAAGGTCGAACCGCCAGAAGGCGGTGACCAGACGCGCGGGGCGATGGGGTTCAAGATGAAGGGCCCGGACAGCATGGGCTTCCTCAACATGAACCGCAACAAGCGCAGCGTCACGCTGGACCTGAAGACCGAATCCGGCCGGGAGGTGCTCTATCGCATGGCGGAATCGGCCGACATCCTGGTGGAGAACTACCGCCCCGGCGTGATGAAGCGCCTGGGGATCGACTACGAGACGCTCAGCAAGATCAATCCGAAGCTGGTCTATTGCAGCATCTCGGGCTTCGGCCAGAGCGGGCCGTGGGCCGGGCGGCCGGGCTTCGACCTGATGGCGCAGGCGATGTCGGGCGTGATGAGCGTCACCGGCTACCCGGGCGGCGCGCCGGTGAAGGCGGGCGTGCCGGTGGCCGATATCGGCTGCGCGCTGTTCGCGACCTACGGCATGCTGTCGGCCTATATCGGCGCCAAGGAGACGGGGAAGGGGCAGTATGTCGACGCGTCGCTGTTCGACTCCGCGCTGGCATTCTCGGTGTGGGACACCTGCGAGTACTGGGGCACGGGCCGCGAGCCCGAGCCGCTCGGCACGGCCAACCGCATGAGCGCACCCTACCAGGCGATGAAGGCCGCCGACGGCTACTTTGTGATGGGGGCTACCAACCAGAAGCTGTGGCAGCTGCTGTGCAACACGCTCGACCGGCAGGACCTGCTGGCGGATGAGCGCTTTGCCACCGTGGCGCTGCGGCTGGCTAACCGGCAGGCACTGATCACGGCGCTGGAGGAGAGTTTCGCCAGGCAGGGCGCCGACTACTGGATCGAACAGTTGCTGGAAGTCGGCATCCCTGCCGGGCCGATCCTGACCTACCCGCAAGCTTTCGACAGCGAGCATGGCCGTCACCGCCAGATGCGTATCGAGATCGATCACCCGATCGAGGGCAAGGTGCCCAATATCGGCTTCGCGGTGAAGATGGGCGGCACGCCGCAGCAGGTACGCCGTCCGCCGCCGCTGCTGGGCCAGCATACGGAAGAAATCCTGGCCGAGCTGGGGCTGTCGAAGGACGAACAGCAGTCGCTGGCCGCGGCCGGCGCGTTCGGCGCATGAACGCCGCGCAGCCGCCGGGAGGCGGTCAATCCGGGGCGAGCCAGCGTGAAGGCGGTGCTGGCAGCGACGGGCAAGTCCGGCTCACGGTGCAGGGGCAGGTCGCGACGCTGACCTTCGACCGCCCGGCCGCGCGCAACGCGATGACGTGGGCGATGTACGAGCAACTCGCCACTCACTGCCGCGCGCTCGCGGCGGATGGCAGCGCGGGCGTGCGCGTGGTAGTGCTGCGCGGGGAGGGCGGGGAGGCCTTTGTCGCGGGCACTGATATCGCGCAGTTCCGGCAATTCTCGAATGGCGATGACGGGGTGGCCTACGAAGCGCGCATCGACGAGGGCATCCGCCTGGTCGAACAGCTGCCGATGCCGACCGTTGCCGTGATCGAGGGCTGGGCGGTGGGCGGCGGGCTTGCCATCGCGACCGCCTGTGATTTCCGCGTGGCGACGCCCAAGGCCCGCTTCGGCGTGCCGATCGCCAAGACCCTCGGCAACACGCTGTCGGCGCTGAACCTCGCCAAGCTGCGCGCGGCGTGGGGCTTGCAGCCGGTGCGGCGCATGCTGCTGCTGGCGCAGATCCTGGATGCGGATGCCGCATTGGCGTGCGGATTCCTGGAAGGTGTCTATGCTGCCGAGTCGCTGGAGAGCGAGGTCGCTGCGCTATGCAGCCGGCTTGCCGCGCTGGCGCCTGTTACGCAGACGGTCGTCAAGGAGGCCTTGCGGCGGCAGACCGTGGAGGCGGTGGCCGATACCGATGATCTCGTGCGCCTGTGCTACGGGAGCGAAGACTTCCGCGAAGGGGTGGAGGCGTTTGTAGGCCGGCGGCCGCCGGAGTGGAAGGGGCGTTAAACGTGCAGGCTGGCCCGGCGCGAATGATGGTTCGCGCCGGGCCATTATCGTTTACCGTCAAGCGGCCTTCCTCGCCTCGGAAGTATCCGCCTGTGTGCGCGCATCACCGCGCTGGGACTTCATAAATCAGCCGCACATATTTCGGCGCGGGCTGGCTGTCCACTACCACGCCGCCCATCGCCTCCGGAATCCGCCGGCTTGCCCAATTCTCTTCCGCCACCGGATAGATGAACCGCGGCGGCTGCAAGGCAGCCATCGCCCAGTCTTTCACCGCCAGCACGGCCTCCATTCCATAGCCGTGGCCGTGGGCGTCTTCCCGGATCCAGATGCCGAATTCCGGCGCGGGCGTATCGGCGTGATGCAGCCCTGCCAGTCCCAGGAATTGGCCGTCACTCGTGCGGCGGATGGTAAAGATAAAATCCGATCCGTCGTCCATGGCCGGCAGCCAGGCTTGCCAGACGTCACGGAATGCCGCCAGGGATGGGGCAGGTTCCCATTCCATGTAGCGTGCCAGGGTTGGCGTGATGCAAGGCCATACTTCGTCGGCATCGGCGCCGGAGAAGGGGATCAGGGCGAGGCGTGCCGAATGGATCGTTGGTGCGGACATGGCGTTCTCGATGGGAGATCAGGCACCTTCATTATTGCGCACAAGAATCCATTCGACCGGTACTACGCATTGCTTTGGGGGAATCAAGCGGCTGTCATTCGTTGACCGTACGCATGGGTGTACCTGGGCGTTACCCTGCCCGATCCAGCACTCCTTCCCGCGCCTGCATCGTCCTCTTTGCAATATTCAACTGGTGAATCTGCGTGGTCCCCTCATACAACCGGAACAACCGCACATCGCGATAAAACCGCTCCGCCACGGTACGCGCCATATACCCGCTGCCGCCAAAGATCTGCACCGCACGATCCGCCACGCGTCCGCACATTTCAGAGGCGAACAGCTTGCACATCGATGCCTCCATAGTCACGTCCTCGCCGTTGTCGCGGCGGCGGGCGGTTTCCAGTACCAGCGCGCGCGCGGCGTGGATGTCGGTGTTGCTGTCGGCAACCATTTGCTGCACCAGCTGGTAATCGGCGATCGGCTTGCCGAACTGGCGTCGCTGGCTCGCGTAGCGCACCATCTCGTCCACCAGGCGGATGGCAGGGCCGATGCACAGGCCGGCCAGGTTGATGCGCTGCTTGTTGAGCGCCTTCATCGCCGTCTTGAAGCCGACGCCAGGCTGGCCGCCGACGATGGCGGTGGCGGGCACGCGACAGTCCCGCAGGTAGACGTCGCCCACCGGCGAGCCGTGCTGGCCCATCTTGCGTTCCGGTTCGCCGGTGCTGATGCCGGGCGTGCCGCGTTCTACAAGGAAGGCGCTGATGCCGTGCGCGCCAGCGGTATCGGAGTCGGTGCGCGCGAAGACGGTGAACAGGTCGGCGATCGGTGCGTTGGTGATGAAGCATTTGCTGCCGTTCAGCACGTAATGGTCGCACTCGCGCCGGGCCGATGTCAGCAGCGAGGTGGCGTCGGATCCGGCTTCGGGCTCGGTCAGCGCGAAGCAGCCGGTCAGCTCGCCCGATGCAAGCCGCGGCAGGTAGCGCGTCTTCTGCGCTTCGGTGCCGTCGACGACCAGCGACTCGGAGGCGATGCCGGTGTTGCCGCCGAAGCGCGCGCGGAAGACGGTCGCGGCCTGCGAAACTTCGATGTTGACGAGCGTCAGTTCTTCGGACGTCAGCCCCGCGCCGCCATAGGCCTCGGGGATGCTGTGTCCGAACAATCCGAGTTGTCGCATGGCGTCGACCACTGGTTCAGGGATGACGTCGTCGCGGTCGATGTCGGCTTCTAGCGGAATGCAGGTATTGAGGACGAACTGGCGGAGGTCGGCAAGCAAGGCTTGCATGCGGGCGGCGTCACGGATCATGGGAGTGTCAGCTGGGTAGGTGTCTGGGAAGGAGCGGGATGTGTCTTGCCGTGTGGACGACAGGCGCTACTGGGCGCTGATGCCGGCGGTCTTCAGCACGCGGGTCCACTTCTTCGACTCGCTGTCCAGGTAGCGGTCAAAGGCCGGTGCGGATTGCGGGGCTACGTCCATGCCGATGTCGGCCAAACGCTTGACCACGGCAGGATCGCTGACGGCCTGCGCCGCGGCGTCGGCGAGCTTGCGCACGACGGCGTCGGGGGTGGCGTGCGGCGCGACCAGTCCGAACCACGCGCCTACTTCATAGCCGGGCAGGCGCGCAACTTCGGCGACGGTGGGAATGTCCGGCAACGCCGCGGACCGCTTGGCGGAAGTCACCGCGAGTGCGCGCAGCTTGCCGCTCTGGACCTGCTGGCGGGCGATCGCCGCGGTCAGCGCCATCATCGACACGCGCGCGCCCAGCACGTCCGTCAGCGCCTCGGGCTGGCCCTTGTACGGCACATGCATCAGCTTGACCTCGGTCATTTGCGCGAGCAATTCGCCGGAGAGGTGGTTGGAGGTACCCACGCCGGCGCTGGCGTAGGTCAGCGCACCGGGCTGGCTGCGCGCGGCGTCAAGCAGTTCAGGCAGGGTGCGCAGGCGCGACGATGCGGGGACCACGATCACGTTGGGCACCACGCCAAAGCCGGCAACCGCGCGGAAGTCGCGGGTGCCTTTCCAGTTGATCGCGCTGTTGAGCAGCGGCCCGACCACGTAGCTGGGACTGACGGCAAGCAGGGTATAGCCGTCAGGCGTGGCCTTGGCAGCGATGTCGGTGCCGATGGAGCCGCCCGCGCCGGTGCGGTTCTCGACGATGACAGGCTGGCGCAGCAGCAGGGCCATGCGCTCGGCGGTGACGCGGGTGACGGTGTCGACCACGCCGCCGGCCGAGAACGGCACGATGATGCGAATGGCGTGGGCGGGGAACCTGTCGGCACTGTCGGCGGCGCCAAGGGCCACGGCAGGCGCGAGCGCGGCGCAGCCGAACATGGCGGCCAGCAGGCGCCGGCGCGCTGTTTGAGAGGATTGCATCTTGTCTCCTGGTCTGGGATGTTCCCGTGGTTTCCCGATAAGGCCGCAATCTCGCCGGATCGCTTGGCGCCTCCTTGCTACAACCTCCGCGGCGTCGTCACCGCTTGTCGTCACTGCCTGGCATCACATCAACGCGCGCACGCCAGCTCGATCTGCCTGACGCCTTCGCGCAATTTCTGCGCGACCGTGCGCGCCAGCATGTCGTCACGGTCGCGCGCGGCGGCGACGGTGCAGTTCAGCGCGAACGGGTCTTCATGCAGCGATTGCCGGATCGGCACGGCTATCGCGTGGATGTCCGTTCGCCATTCGCCGCGGCTAAGGCAAAAGCCATGCGCCGCGTAGTGCGCCTGTTCCGCAATCCACATCGGCTGCTCCCGTTCGAAGCGCCCGGCATCTTCCACGCGCAGCCGGTTCAGCACCGCGGCGCGCTCTTCCGCCCCGCACGCCAGCAGCACGGCGCGGCCGATCGAGGTGGACAGCAAGGGCCGCGTACTCCCGATGTCGGGCTGGTACACGTTGCCCGGATCGACGCGGCAGCTGTCCACGTACACCACCGTCAGCCGCTCGCGCATCCCCAGGTTCACCGTGCACCCGGTTTCGCGGGCGATGGCTTCCATATATGGCCGCGCGATCTGGCGGATAGCCAGCCCGGCAAGCATCGGATACGCCAGCGCCAGCACGCCAGCGCCGAGCCGGTACTTCTGGTTGCCCGGCACCCGGCTCAGGAAGCCAAGCAGGCTGAGCGTGTACGTCAGGCGCGACACCGTTGCCTTGGGCAGTCCGGTCCGCGCCACGATGTCCTGGTTGCCCAGCACCGGGCTGCCCGGCGTGAACGCCCGCAGCACGTCCAGCCCGCGAGCCAGGTTGCTGGCGAACTGGCGATCGGTTGAGAGTTCGTCGGCGCTGGCAAGGCCGGGCAGTGGAGTGCGTTCCATGTCTGGCGGCGGTCTGTTGGCATTCATGCTCGGATCCGTGAGGGGGGCTCGTCAATGTTGTAGCACGACGGTTCCGCACAGCGAAACCGTGCTTGCGCCCGGCGAGCGGGGCTGTCAGTTTGGATCGCAGCGACCTGCGCCCAACCCCAAAACGAAGAGACAGATCCCAATGCCGAACGCGTCACCCGACCACGCCGCCACGGCGGCAACGCCTTGCAACACCCACACCGACGCCGGCACCGGCCCGCTGGCGGGCGTGCGTATCCTGGACATGGCCACCGTGGTGGCGGCACCGTTCTCGGCCACGCTGTGCGGCGACATGGGCGCCGAAGTCGTCAAGCTGGAACTGCCCGATGGCAGCGATCCGCTGCGCTCGCTTGAACCCGTCACCGACGCGCACGCGCTGTACTGGAAAGTGACCAACCGCGGCAAGCGCGGCATCTCGCTGGACGTGCGCACACCGCGCGGCAAGGAGATCTTCCTGAAGCTGCTGCCGCAGTTCGATGTCCTGGTCGAGAACTTCCGCACCGGCACGCTGGCGCGCTGGGGGCTGGATATCGAGACCCTGCGCGCGGCCAATCCCGGCCTGGTGGTATTGCGGCTGACCGGCTTCGGCCAGACCGGACCGTATGCGCAGCGACCCGGGTTTGCGCGGATCTTTGAAGCGATGAGCGGGTTCACCAACCTGGCAGGCTCGCCGGAGAGCGGGCCGATGCACATGAACTACCCGGTCGGCGACATGGTCGCTGGCTTGTTCGGCGCCTTTGCCATCGCCACCGCCGTGGCGGAGCGGCGCGCGCGGCCGGACCTGCCTGGCCGCGAGATCGACCTGGCCGCCACGGAAGCACTGTTCCGGCTGCTGGAGCCGCTGGCGGTGGAGTACGAGCAACTGGGCCGCGTGCGCCAGCGCGCGGGCAATCGGACTACCTATGCGGCACCGTCGAATATGTACCGGACCTCGGACGATGTCTGGGTCTCGGTGGTGGCGTCGTCCGATGCCACCTTCCGCCGCCTGGCAGAAGCGATGGCGGCGCCGCAGCTCGCGTGCGCGGCCGACTACGCCACCAACGCCGGCCGCGTGCGTAATCTCGATGCGCTCGACGCGCAGATCGCGGCCTGGTTTGCTGCGCGGTCCTACGCGGACGCGGCGTCGGCGCTCGAGGCGTGCCAGGTGCCGTTCAGCAAGGTGTTCAGCATCGCCGACATTGTCGAAGATCCGCAGATGCAGGCGCGCGAGGCGATCGTGCGCCTGCCGGATGCCGAGCTTGGGTCAGTGCCGGCGCCATGCGTGGTGCCGAGATTCTCCGGCTACGCACCGGCCGCGCCGCGCTGCGGTCCGGCCGTGGGCGAGCACAATGCGCTGGTCTATGGCGCGTTGGGACTGGGGGCGAGTGAGTTGCGCGCACTGAGGGAAGCGGGCGTGATCTGAATCGTTTCAGTTCTTGCCGACTGGTGCCGCCGAAAGAACTTAGCGTGCGCGAAGGACACACCGATTGCAGTGTCCTCTCAGTGCCGCTTTAAGTCCCTATTTCACACTCCTTCGATTCATAGGCTTTCGTCTGCGTTAGTTGTCAGTTGACAACTAACGCAGACGCACCGTGACGCGGAGTCCGCCATAGACGCCATCATGAGCGCGCTCGCCGACATAAAGCGTGCCATACCATCCGCAATGCTGATCGAAGCCGCGCCGGATCTGGTCGGCCTGACGGATATTGCCGATGCGATCGGAATGTCCCGCCAGAACATGCGCAAACTGATGATCGGCCATCCCGAGTCATTTCCGCCGCCGGTGCATGAAGGCGCCAGTTCGCTATGGCACCTGCGCGAGGTCTTGTTGTGGATGAGCAAAAACAGCTACGAGATAGAGCGGACACTGATTGAAACGGCATCCACGACCATGCAAGTCAATCTGGCAATGCGCGTCAGGGACGTGAGCCCTGCAATGGAGCGCCGGTTCCGGCCGTTGGTGGCCTGATCAGCGCTTCCGGTTGCCCCTGTCAGCGCACCACACCCCGCTGCGGCATGCCGTAGCCAGTTGGTGCGCTGGTTCCGCAATTACGGCGTCTGACGCATGCCAGCTCAATCCAGCCGGATGTTGTACTCCTTGATCACATTCCCCCAATAAGCCTGGTCGGCTTTCGCCACCGCCGCGAACGCCGCCGGGCGCGAAGTCTTGACGATCAGCCCCAGGTCGGCCATGCGTTGCCGGATATCGGCCGCGGCCATCACGGTCTCCATATCCGCGGAAATCTTCTCGACGATGGCCTGCGGCGTGCCGGCCGTGGTGAACAGGCCGAGCCAGGCCGGGCCGTCCAGCCCCTTGTAGCCGAGTTCCTGGAAGGTGGGCACGTCGGGCAGCATCGGCGCGCGCGTGTTGCCGGTCACGGCCAGCGGCTGCAGCTTGCCGCTGCGCGCATGCTGGCGCACGGTCATCGGCGACAGCGTACCCAGCGAGATCTGGCCCCCGATCAGGTCGGTGGCGATCGGCGCCTCGCCCTTGTACGGGACGTGCAGCAGCTCGACGCCGGCACCGGTCGTGAACACCTGCATATAGAGATGGGCGCCGGTGCCGATGCCATAAGTGCCGTAAGAAAGCTTGTTCGGCTGCGACTTGGCCAGGCTCACCACCTCGGGCAGCGTGCGTGGCATGGCGCTGTTGGCGGTCAGCACCAGGCTGGAGGTGCACAGCTGGCCGATGGCGGTCAGGTCGCGCAGCGGATCGAACGGGGGCTTGGCCACCATGTAGGGCGTCTGCACCAGGCTGGGCAGCGCCAGCAGCAGCGTGTAGCCATCGGGCGCCGCCTTGGCCACCACGTCGGCGCCGATCATGCCGCCGACGCCGGGGCGGTTCTCGACGATGACCGGGCGCTGCCACAGCTTGCCGAGCGGTTCGCCAAGCGCGCGTGCCAGCACGTCAGTGGCGCCGCCCGGCGGGTAGGGCACGACCAGCCGCACCGGCTTCGACGGATAGTTCAATACGGCGGACTGGGCTGACTGGGCCCGGGCATGGCCAAGGCCAAGGCCAAGCGCCGAGGCCGTGGCGGCGAGGGAACCTGCACCCAGCCACTGCAGGGCTTTGCGTCGGTCAGCTTGCATGGTGTTTCCTCCTGGTTGTGACGTCCTGGTTGTCTTGTAGCGCCTTGCGCGCATGTCAAACGGCAGCGTACGGGCCGCTGCCGGCGCGGCACATCGGCGCTATGGACGAGACAGTGGGACGGTATTTACCCCGAGGAGCAAACGGCGATGACAGCGCCGCCGTGAAATCTTTCAACACACTCGGCAAGAAATCTAAATTCCTTTTCAGTAACCGTTCTGTGACGATACCCGCAGGTGCGCTATTGCACCTTTTTGTCTTTTGGCGGAGGACGTCCTATGGCAACCGGCAAGCGCAACGGGCTTCATTCGCAGGCCCCGGCGCACGGCGCAGCGCAAGCGCCGCCTGCCTCTGCTGCTGCGGCGCCGCATCGACGCCGCACGTTCCTGATTGCCGTGCTGGCCTGTGCCTGCATGGCGGCAGGCGCGGGCGGCAGCTGGTGGTACGCGCAGTCGCTCTCCGGCAAGGCGCCCGGGGTGGTGGAAGGCGACGGCAAGAGCGGTCCGCTCGGCATGGTCCGCATACCCGGCGGCGAATTCCTGATGGGCAGCGACAGCAAGATGGCGCAGGCCAACGAGAAGCCGGCGCACAAGGTGCGCGTGCATGCGTTCTGGATGGACAAGCACCATGTCACCAATGGCGAGTTCCGCAAGTTCGTCGAGGCCACGGGGTACGTCACCACGGCGGAGCGGGTGCCGGACTGGGAGACCCTGAAGGTACAGCTGCCCCCTGGCACGCCGCGTCCGGCCGACAGCGCGATGGTGGCCGGCGGCATGGTCTTTGTCGGCACGCCGCGTCCGGTGCCGCTGCGGGACTATTCGCGCTGGTGGCGCTATGTGCCCGGCGCCGACTGGCGTCATCCGGGAGGTCCCGGTACCTCGATCGAAGGCAAGGACGACCATCCGGTGGTGCAGGTGTCGTACGAAGACGCCCAGGCCTATGCCAAATGGGTCGGCAAGCGCCTGCCTACCGAGGCCGAGTGGGAATTTGCCGCGCGTGGCGGGCTGGAGCAGGCCACCTACGCATGGGGCGACCAGTTCGCGCCCGCCGGCAAGCAGATGGCCAACGTCTGGCAGGGCCAGCAGAACCAGCCGTTCCCGGTTGTTAGCCCGGCAGTGAGCCAGGTAGTCAGCCCGAAGGCCGGTGGCGCGCTGGGCACCAGCCCGGTCGGCACGTTCCCGCCCAACGGCTACGGACTGTCCGACATGACCGGCAATGCCTGGCAATGGGTCGCCGACTGGTACCGCGCCGACCAGTTCCGGCGCGAAGCCGGCAAGGCGCAGCCGATCGAGAACCCGGCCGGCCCCCTGGCCTCATGGGATCCCAGCGAGCCTGGCGTACCGGTCAACGCGCCCAAGCGCGTGACGCGCGGCGGCTCGTTCCTGTGCAACGAAGACTACTGCCTGAGCTACCGCCCCAGCGCTCGGCGCGGGACGGATCCTTTCAACAGCATGTCGCACCTTGGCTTCCGGCTCGTGATGGACGACAGCCGCTGGGCCGAAATGCGCCGCAACGCGCCCCATCTGCCGCTGGCGATGGGCGGACAGCCGCAGCCGGCGTCACGCTGATGCCGGAGCGGTGCGACACGACACAGGAGCAAGTGCCATGAGCATGCCTGCCAACAGCGCCTTGCGCGCAAGCGCATCGCGCAAGACGATCGCGGCACTATGCGCCGCGCTGGCGCTTGCGGGCCTGCAGCTTTCCGGCTGTACCGCGCCCGCCGGACCCGCGGCCCCCGCGGCACAGGCCACTGTCGTCCAGGCGCAGCCCGCCGCACAGCCCGCGGAACAAGCGCTGCCATCGTGGCGCGACGGCGCCGCGCGTCAGGCGCTGCTCAAGTTCGTGGCCGACGTGACGCGCCCGGGCTCGCCCACCTTCGTGCCACCCGAGGCGCGCGTGGCGGTGTTCGACAACGACGGCACGCTGTGGAGCGAGCAGCCGCTGTACTTCCAGTTCTTCTTCCTGCTCGACCAGGTCAGGGCCGCCGCGCCGCAGCATCCTGAGTGGCGCAACAATGCCGCGTTCAAGGCGCTGATGGCCAACGACATGAACGCGCTGATGGCAAACCAGAAGCAGCTGCTCGGCTTGATCGCCACTGCCAACAGCGGCATGAGCGTGGACGAGTACGACCGCACCATCCGCGACTGGCTGTCCAGGGCGCGCCATCCCAGGTTCAAGCGGCCCTATACCGAGCTGGTCTACCAGCCGCAGCTGGAACTGCTGTCCTACCTGCGCGCCAACGGCTTCAAGACCTACATCGTCTCCGGCGGCACCATCGATTTCATGCGGCCGTGGAGCCAGCAGGTCTATGGCATCCCGCCCGAGCAGGTGATCGGCTCGTCGCAGGCGGTGCGCTACATGGTGCGCGACGGCAAGCCGGTGCTGGTGCGCGATCCCAAGCTCGACTTTATCGATGACGGCCCCGGCAAGCCGGTCGGCATCTACCGCCATATCGGCCGCCGGCCCATCCTCGCCGTCGGCAATTCCGACGGCGACCTGCAGATGCTCGAGTACACCGCCGGCGGCGACGGTCCGTGCATGGCGGTGCTGGTGCATCACGACGACGCCGAGCGGGAGTTCGCCTACGACCGCCAGTCCAAGGTGGGCAAGCTGGACAAGGCGCTGGATGCGGCGCGCTCGCGAGGCTGGACCGTGGTCAGCATGAAACAGGACTGGCAGCAGATTTATCCGGCCGGCAAGCCATGAGCACGATGCGACCAGCAGTGAACCGACCGTAACGGGTCAATGAACGGAGGCGGAACATGCACCGAGTTGAAGAAGGCATAGGGAAAGGGCGGGGCTCCAGGCTGGTGATACTGGCCATGGCCGCCGCCGTGTTCGCGATTGCGGGCTGCGGCAAGAAGGAGACGCCGCCCAAGGAACAGCAGCCGGCGGCGCAGGCGCCCACGGCGGCGCCAGTAGCGGCCGAGCCAGCGCCGGCCAAGGAGAATCCGCCGGTGGCGGCCAACGCGCCGGTTGCCGCGGCTTCGGCGCCCGCGCTGGCGGCCACCGCGCCGTCCGGCAAGAAGCCGAACATCCTCGTCATCTTCGGCGATGACGTCGGGCAGACCAACATCAGCGCCTACAGCCACGGTGTGGTGGGCTATCGCACGCCCAATATCGACCGGATCGCGAACGAAGGCATGATGCTCACCGACTACTACGGCGAGAACAGTTGCACGGCGGGCCGCTCCACCTTCATCACCGGCGAGGTCGGGCTGCGCACGGGCCTGCTGAAGGTGGGTATTCCGGGCGCGCCGGTCGGCCTGCAAGCGCAGAACGTGACAATTGCCCAGGCGCTCAAACCGCTTGGCTATGCGACCGGGCAGTTCGGCAAGAACCACCTGGGCGACCGCAACGAGTACCTGCCGACCGCGCACGGCTTCGACGAGTTCTTCGGCAACCTGTACCACCTCAATGCGGAAGAGGAGCCTGAGCGTCCGTACTACCCGAAGAACGACGCGGCCTGGGTCAAGGCGAATGGGCCGCGCGGCGTCCTCCACTCCTACGCCGACGGCAAGGTGGAAGATACCGGTCCGCTGAACCGCAAGCGCATGGAGACCATCGACGACGAAACCACGGCGGCGGCGATCGGCTTCATGGAGAAGCAGGTGAAGGCGGACAAGCCGTTCTTCGTGTGGATGAACACCACGCGCATGCACGCGTTCACGCACGTGCGCGAGTCGATGCGCGGACAGAGCGGCATGCCTGGCAATGAGTACGCGGACGGCATGCTCGAACACGACGGCGACATCGGCAAGCTGCTCAAGTCGCTCGACGACCTGAAGGTTGCCGACAACACCATCGTTGTCTACACGACCGACAACGGACCCAACCAGTGGTCCTGGCCGGACGCGGCAACCACGCCGTTCCGCAGCGAGAAGGACACCAACTGGGAAGGGGCATTCCGCGTGCCGGCACTGGTACGCTGGCCGGGCAAGATCAAGCCTGGCACGGTGTCCACGACCATGATGTCCGGTCTCGACTGGTTCCCGACGCTGCTTGCGGCCGCCGGCGATGCCGACATCAAGGACCGGCTGCTCAAGGGCGCCAGCATTGGCGGAAAGTCCTTCAAGGTCCACCTGGATGGCTATAACTTCCTGCCGTACCTGACCGGCCAGACCAATGCCGGGCCCCGCCAGGACTTCTTCTACTTCAACGATGACGGCGTACTGGTGGCAATGCGCCACAACGACTGGAAGTTCGTGTTCTGCGAGCAGCGTCACCCGGGCGGCTTCGAAGTCTGGGCCAACCCCTTTACCTGCCTGCGCGTGCCAAAGGTGTTCAACCTGCGCATGGATCCGTATGAACGGGCGGATATCGTCTCCGATCAGTACTATGACTGGACGGCGAAGAATGCCTATATGGTCAGCTATGCATCGTCACGGGTGGCGCCGTTCCTCCAGACGTTCAAGGACTACCCGCCCAGCCAGCGCCCGGCGAGCTTCACCATCGACCAGATGACCGAGGCGGTGATGAAGTCCCTCGACAAGGGGGCAGCCGGGAAGTAATTCCAGTGGCAATGGTTGGCCGGGTCATCCCGGCCAACCTCTTCACCAGGATCGCACCATGAGAGAAGCGCATGCCGGCGCCAACGCCGGCAAGCAGCAAGCGCGGCACAGTTCTGACAAGCCGCGGCGCGCGGAAGGCGCCGCCTTGCAGGCAGGGCAGGGTCAACTGGCGCATCACGGCGCCATGCTGACACCTGCCCTGCTGCTTTTCGTGTCCGGTGCGGCCGGACTGATCTACCAGATTCTCTGGATAAAGCAGCTCGCGCTCGTGGTCGGCGTGGATGTGCACGCCGTCACCACCGCCGTGGGCGCATTCTTTGCCGGGCTCGCACTCGGCGGCTGGTTGTTCGGGCGTGTCGCGGACCGCCATGCGCGGCCGCTGCGGCTGTATGCGTGGCTCGAAATCGCCGTGCTGGTGCTGGCCATTGGCGCCACGCTGGCGCTGGCGCGCTCCGCCGCGCCGTTCGCATGGCTGGAGAGCCGCGCCGGGCTGCTGGCCTGGGCGTTGCCGTTCGTGCTGGTGATCGTGCCGGCGGCAGCCATGGGCGGCACGCTGCCGGTGCTGATGCGTGTGCTGGCGTCGCGCCCCGGCTACATCGGCACACATGGCGGACGCCTGTATGCCGCCAACACCACGGGCGCCATTGCCGGCACGCTGCTGGCGGGCTTCGTGCTGATCCCGTGGCTCGGCATCACCGGCAGCGCGCTGGCCGCGGCCACGCTCAACGGTCTCGCCGCGGTCGCCGCGCTGGTCCTGGCTTCGCGCACCGTGCCTGCGCAGGAACCGGCCGCCACCGCTGCCGCGCCAGCATCCGCGGAGCGCGTGCGCGATGCGGACGACGGGCGGCTGGCGCTGGTGCTTTATGCCGCCGCGGGCGGCATCGCGCTCGGCTATGAAGTGGTGTGGTCGCAGGCCATCGTGCAGTTCATCAGCACGCGCACCTTTGCCTTCACGGTGGTGCTTGCGACGTATCTTGCTGGCCTTGCCATCGGCAGCGCGCTGGCCGCGCGGCGGTCCGATCGGGCGCGCGACCCGTGGGGCGCATTCGCGATGCTGATCGCCGCCGCAGGGCTGGTGGCGCTGCTCGAAATCGTGGTGCTTGGCGAATGGCTGCTGCAGGCGCAGGCTGGGGTGTCGGCCTGGGTGCAATCGGCCACGTCGAGCGGCCTGGCGGCCGCCTGCGCGAGTTTCGCGGTGGCGGCGCTGTGCGTGGTGTTCGTGCCCACGCTGCTGCTGGGCGCGGCGTTCCCGTTCGTGCTGCGAGTGGGCGTGGACAACCACCGGCTCGGCGCCGGCGTGGGCGCGGTGGTCGCGCTCAACACGCTGGGCGGCATCGTCGGCACGGCGGTGGCGGGGTTTGTCCTGGTGCCGCGCATCGGCCTGGTCCATACGCTGTCGCTGCTGGCCGTGGGCGCCGGCATGGTCGGCATCGTCGCGGTCGCGCTCGGCTCGGGTGTGCGCAAGCTGGCGCGCTGGTCGGTGCCGATGGTGGCGGTGCTTGCGGTGATTGCCGCGGCGCTCGCGCCCGCGGACCGGCTCGCCACGCTGCTGGCGCGCGCACGTGGCGGCGAGATCGTGTTTTACGAGGAAGGCGGTGGCGCCACCGTGGCGGTGGTGAAGCAGTCGTCGCCGAGCCACACATTCAACCGCCTCTATATCCAGGGCGTGTCCAATTCCGGCGACACCATGACGTCGCTGCGCTACATGCGATTGCAGGCGCTGCTGCCGCTGATGGTGCATGGCGGCACGCCGCGCTCGGCGCTGGTGATCGGCCTCGGCACCGGCATCACGGCCGGCGCCACGCTGCCGTATCCGGGGCTGGAACAGCGCGTGGTGGCCGAACTGCTGCCGCCGGTGCTGCGCGCCGTGCCGCAGTTCCAGGGCAACTTCGGCGTGGCCGGGGACAAGCGCGTGGAGATCCGCCTGCGTGACGGCCGGCGCGAACTGTTGCAGAGCGAGCAACGCTACGACCTTATCACGCTGGAACCGCCGCCGCCTTCGGCCGCGGGCGTGGTCAACCTGTACTCGACCGATTTCTATCGCCTCGCCGCGGCACGGCTGCAACCGGGCGGACTGGTCGCGCAATGGCTGCCGTTGCCCACGCAGAACGATGAAGACACGCGCTCGCTGGTGCGTAGCTTCCTCGACGTGTTCCCGCACGCGACGCTGTGGACCACGGAGCTGCACGAGATGATGCTGGTCGGTTCGCCGTCGCCGATCACACTCGATGCGGTGCGCATCCGCCAGCGTTTTGCGGAGCCCGAAGTCGCGTCGGCGCTGCGCGCGGTGGGCGTGGCGTCGCCGGCAGCGCTGCTGGCGACCTGGGTGACGGACCGCGCGGGCCTGGAGCGCTATGCCGGCGATGCGCCCGCCGTGACCGACGACCGCCCGCGCATCGAATACGCTACCTGGGTGCGGCGCGCCGAGTTCCCGCAGGTCCTGCAGCGCCTGCTGACGCTGCAGACCGAGCCGACGGTGACGGGTGCCGATGCCGGGCTGATCGCCGACATCGGGCGCGAACGCGAAACGCTGCACACTTTCTACACTGCCGGCCTCGACGCCTATTACGGCGACCGCGACGCGTGGGCGCTGCATATGCAACAAGTCATGCGTGCCGATCCCGACAACCCTTACTACGCCTGGTTCGGAGGTGGCCGCCGAACGCCCGGCCCGGCGCCATCGAGGAAAGCCCCATGAGCACCCGTGACGACGTGCTGGCACTGCAGCAGCGGATGGGCGAAGCCATCGTCGGCCAGCAGCACATGATCGAGCGCATGCTGCTGGGCCTGCTCGCCGATGGCCACCTGCTGGTGGAAGGGCTGCCGGGCCTGGCCAAGACGCGCGCGATCAAGGTGCTGGCGCGGAACCTGGAGGCGAAGCTGTCGCGTATCCAGTTCACGCCCGACCTGCTGCCGGCCGATATCACGGGCTCCGAGGTGTACTACACCGAGGGCGGCAAGGGCGAGTTCCGTTTCCAGCCCGGGCCGATCTTCGCCAACCTGGTGCTCGCCGACGAGGTCAACCGCTCGCCGGCAAAGGTGCAGGCGGCGCTGCTCGAAGCCATGGAAGAGCGCCAGGTCACCGTCGGCGGCGTCACCCACAAGCTTGATCCGCTGTTCCTGGTCATGGCTACGCAGAACCCGATCGAGCAGGAAGGCACCTACCCGCTGCCCGAAGCGCAGATGGACCGCTTCCTGATGCACGTGAACGTGACCTATCCCGAGGCCGACGCCGAGGCGCAGATCGTGGCGCTGGCGCGCGCCGAGGAGTCCGGGGCCGCCCCGGGCGCGCAGTCGGCCGCCGCGCAGAAGCTGGGGCCTGAAGTCATCTTCGCCGCGCGGGCCGAGATCCACGGCATCCACGTGAGCGAAGCGGTCGCGCGCTACATGGTGGCGCTCGTGCATGCCACGCGCCAACCCAAGGCCGTCGACGACGAGCTGGACCGCTGGATCCAGGTCGGCGCGAGCCCGCGCGGCTCGATCGGGCTGGACAAGGTGGCGCGCGCCCATGCCTGGCTGCGCGGTCACGACTTCGTCTCGCCCGAGGATGTGCAGGCCGTGGTGCACGAGGTCTTCCGCCACCGCCTGATCCTGTCGTACGAGGCGCACGCGGCCGGTGTCAGCGCCGATGCCGTGATCGACCGCCTGGTGCGGCAGGTGGCCGTGGCCTGACGCGGCGGGCGGCGCCATGCGTTCCCACCTTGCCTCGCTCGGCCGCTCGCCGGTGCCCGCCGGGGAGGGGCCTGCTTCGCGCGCGCAGCCTGGTGTCTGCGTCGATGCCGCGGCGCTGGCGGCGCTCGAAGTTGCCGCGCGCGATTTCCATTTCCTGCCGCGGCAGCCCGTGCACAGCGTGCTGGCCGGCCGGCATGCCTCCAGGGTGCGCGGGCGCGGCCTGACCTTCGAGGAGGTTCGCGGCTACCTGCCCGGCGACGATATCCGCAGCATGGACTGGCGCGTCACGGCGCGCACCGGCAAGCCGCACGTACGCGTGTACAGCGAGGAAAAGGACCGGCCGGTGCTGCTGCTGGTGGACCAGCGCATCAACATGTTCTTCGGCAGCCGCCGCGCGATGAAGTCCGTGGTCGCGGCCGAGGCCGCAGCGCTGGCCGCGTGGCGCGTGCTGTCCGAGGGCGACCGTGTCGGCGGCCTCGTGTTCGGCGACGGTGAATGCACCGAGCTCGCGCCGCGCCGCAGCCGCCAGGCGGTGGAGCACATGCTCGGCGAGATCGCGCGCCATAACCAGGCGCTGCGCGCCGATGCCCCCGCGCGGCGCGGCGCCGGCCAGCTCAATGCCGCGCTCGAGCGCGCGGCGCGGCTCGCGCGGCATGACCACCTCGTCATCGTCATCAGCGACTTCGATGGCCATGACGCGGCCACGCGCGACCTGATGCTGTCGATGAGCGCCCGCAACGACCTGCTGACGATGCTGGTCTATGACCCGTTCCTGCTCGAACTGCCGGACTCCGGCCACCTTGTCGTCAGCGACGGCGAGCTGCAGGTCGAGCTGGGATTCGGCCACGCGTCGACACGCAAGGGCATTGCCGAATTCGTCGATGCGCAGAGCCGCGACCTGCTGGGCTGGCACCGCGCCATCGGCGTGCCGCTGCTGCCGCTGTCGGCCGCGGAGGAAACGCCGCTGCAACTGCGCCGCCTGCTCGGGCAGGCGCTGCCGCAAGGCCAGGGAACGCTGCGCGCCCGGCAGGGAGGGCGGCCATGAGCGACCTGGTGCACAGCACGGCCGCGCCCGACAGCGCCACGATTGCCGGCGATCTCCTGCATATGGCCGAGGTGGTCGTGCCGCCGCCGCCGTCATGGCGGCCGCAGACCATCGGCTGGCCGGTGGCCGGCGCGATCGTGCTGGCGCTGCTGGCCTTCGCGGCCTGGCGCTGGTGGCGCCACTACCGCGCCAACCGCTACCGCCGCGAAGCACTGGCCGAGCTGGCACGGTTGCGCGCGGGCATGTCCGCGTCGCCGCAGGCTCGCGCGCACGCGCTGGTTGCCATGGCGGAGCTGCTCAAGCGCACCGCGCTGGCGGCGTGGCCGCGCACAGAGGTGGCGAGCTTGGCCGGCGCCGAGTGGGCGCGGTTCCTGCAAGCCTGTGCGGGCAAGGCCGGCGCGGCGGCACCGGTGCTCGCGACGCTGGTCAATGACGCGCAGTACCGCGATGCGGCCGAGCTGGCGCAATGGTCCGACAGCCAGGTGAAGGCAACCGCCGCGGCCTGCCAGCAATGGATCGCCGGCCACCATGTACCAGTTTGAATACCCGTGGCTCTTCGTGCTGCTGCCGCTGCCCTTGCTGCTGTGGTGGCTGTTGCCGCCGTATCGCGAGGAAAGCCCGTCGGTGCGGCTGCCGTTCTTCGGCGAGGTGGCCAGCGCCGTGGGGCTGAAGCCGGCGCCGGGCGCGGTCGTGCCGCGCAGCAACTGGCTGCAGCGCATCCTGGCGCCGCTCGCATGGGCGCTGCTGGTGACCGCGCTGGCGCGCCCGCAGTTCCTGGAGGCGCCGATCGAGAAGGTGCAGCCGGCGCGCGACCTGCTGCTCGCGCTGGACCTGTCGCAGTCAATGGATACGCAGGACTTCCGCGATCCGGCCGGCGCGCTGATTCCGCGCGTGCAGGCGGTGCGCGACGTAGTCAGCAGTTTCGTGGCGGGCCGGCCCGGCGACCGCGTCGGCCTGATCGTCTTCGGCGACGCGCCGTACCCGCTGGCGCCGTTCACGCTGGACCACGCGCTGGTGCAGGCCATGATCCATGACCTGCTGCCGGGCATGGCCGGGCCCAGCACGGCGTTCGGCGATGCCATCGGCCTTGGCATCAAGATGTTCGACCAGAGCCAGGCGCCCGAGAAGGTGCTGATCGTGCTGACCGACGGCAACGACACCGCCAGCAAGATGCCGCCCGAACGCGCCGCGGAGATCGCCAGGCAGCGGCACGTGATCGTGCATACGATCGGCATCGGCGATCCTTCCGCCGAGGGCGAGCAGCGCGTCGATCTGGGCGTGCTGCAGCGCATCGCCGCGCAGACGGGTGGACGCTATTTCTTCGGTGCCGACCAAAAGGGACTCGAAAGCATCTACGCAACGCTCGACCGCATTACGCCGCACAACCACAAGACGCTGTCGTGGCGGCCGCGGCGCGAGCTGTTCATGTGGCCGCTCGGCGCGGCGGTTGGCATGGTGCTGGCGTACCAGCTCATCATGGCGGCGTGGTCGGCATGGCTTGCGCGTCCGCGCCGGCGTGGCGCGCCGCAGCCGGCGGCGCAGGAGTCGTGATGCAGGCGCTCGCGGATTTCCATTTCCTGCGCCCGTGGTGGCTGCTGGCGCTGGTCCCGGCGGTGCTGCTGGTGTGGGCCGTGCGCCGCCGCGGCGATGTGCGGCGGCGCTGGCGCGATGCGATTGCTCCGCACCTGCTGGACGCGTTGATGGTCGGCGAGCGGCGCCGGCTGGCCATCCGTCCCGTGCACCTGACTGCGCTGCTGCTTGCGCTCGGCGCCATTGCGCTGGCCGGTCCCGCGTGGGAGCGCGAGCGCCCGCCGTTTCTCGACGACAAGGCGCCGCTGGCGATCGCCATCGACCTGTCGCCGACCATGGATGCCATCGACGTGACGCCCACGCGGCTCGAGCGCGCGAAGCTCAAGGTCAAGGCGCTGCTGGCGCGCCGCGACGGCGGACGCACGGCTATCTGGGCCTACGCCGGCTCCACGCACCTGGTGCTGCCGCTGACCGACGACGCCATGCTGCTGCAGACTTTCGTCGATGCGCTGCAGACCCGTATCATGCCGGCGCCCGGCAGGGACACCGCACTTGCGCTGCGCACCATCGACGCGGCGCTCGCGCAAGAGGAGGTGCCTGGCACCATCCTGTTCCTGACCGACGGCGTGGAAACCGCCGCCGTGCGCGCGTTCAAGACCCGGGCAGGCAGCGGGCGCAGCCAGCCGGTGGTGCTGGCGATCGGCACCGAACGCGGCGGCCCGCTGCGCAGCGGCACCGACGGCTTTGTCGAGAAGGACGGCGTGCGCGTGTTCGCGCGCATGGACACGGCCGCGCTCAAGCGCTTTGGCGACGACACCGGCGTGCCGGTCGCCACGTTCACGCCCGACAGCGACGACGACGTCGCCTGGGTGCAGCGCCATGTGCAGTCGCACCTCGCGCAGAAGCAGTCGGCGGACAACACGCGCTGGAAGGATGAGGGCTGGTGGCTGACGGTTCCCATCGCACTGCTCGGCGTGCTGTGGTTCCGCAAGGGCTGGACCGTGCGCTGGATCACCGGCGTGCTGCTTGCCGTGGCGCTGGCGGCGCCGCAGCAGGTGCTGCGCGCGCAGGCGCCGGCGCCCGGTGCCGAAGCGCCACGCGCGTCGCGCTTTGTCGACCTGTGGCTCACGCATGACCAGCAGGGCCGCCGGGCCTTCGAGCGCGGCGATTTTGCCGCCGCCGCCGCGCTGTTCGACGACCCCATGTGGCGCGGCGTGGCGCAGTACCGCGCCGGGCAGTACGCGCAGGCGGTGCAGAGCTTCGCGCTGATCGATTCGCCCGAGAGCGACTTCAACCAGGGCGATGCGCTGGCACGGATGGGCAAGTACAAGGACGCGGCGGCGCGCTACCGGGAGGCCCTGAAGCGCCGCCCCCAATGGCCCGCGGCAACGGCCAACCTGGCGCTCATGGAGAAGCTGGCCGCGAAGGCGGAAAAGCCGAAGGAAGGCGAGGAGCCGCCCGACATCAAGCCCGACGAAGTGAAGTACGACAGCGAGTCCAGGCCGCCCGAAGGCGAGGGCAAGAAGCTGGAGATGGGCGCGGTCGAAAGCGCGGAGACCTGGATGCGCGCGATCCAGACCACGCCGACCGAACTGCTGCAACGCAAGTTCGCGCTGCAGCAGGGCCAGGCGCAGCCGGGCGCCGGAGCCAAACCATGACGCGCGCGGGTCGGGGCTTCGGCATCTGGCTCGCCGGCCTTGCGCTATGGCTGGCGAGCGCGCTCGCGCTGGCGGCCGATCCCATCGTGCGCGTCGACGTGGCGGCGCGGCAGCCCGTGCTGCCGGGCCAGCAGATCCGCGTCGACGTGACGATACTGGCGCCCAACTTTTTCCTGTCGGCGCCCGTCTTCCCGACACTGCAGGTGCCCGGCGCGATCATCACCATGCCGGACGACCGCGGCCAGAACATGGTCGAGACCATCGGCGGCGTGAGCTATGCCGGCATCCGGAAGACCTACCTGTTTGCCGCGGAGCAGGGCGGAGATTTCAGGTTGCCGCAGGTCTCCATCGCCTTCACTTATTCCGGCGACGACGGCAAGCCGCGCCAGGGCAGCGTGACGCTGCCGGCCACCACGATCCGTGCCGCGGGCGCAGCCGGCGCGCCGGCCGTTGCCACGCTGCCGGTGGCGCGCCTGAACGTCACGCAGCGCTTCGACCGCCCGGTCAGCGGCCCGCAGGCCCAATTCCATGCCGGCGACGCGCTGGTGCGCACTATCACCACGTTCGCGCCGCAGACGCAGGCCATGATGATCCGGCCGCCCAAGGTGGAAGCGCCGGCCGGCGTGCGCGTGTTCGCGGGCGATCCGCAACTCAGCGATGCCGCGCACGACAGCGCGGGCAACACGGGCGGCAGCCGCACGGACCGCATCACCTATGTGTTCGAGCACGCCGGGACCTATACGCTGCCGGCGATCAAGGTGGAGTGGTTCGACCCGGTCACGCGCAAGCCTGGCGAATCGGAGGCGCCCGAGGTGAAGGTAGACGTGGCCGGCGCGCCGCACCTTGCAGGATTGTCCCCGACCGGCCCCCGCGCCGCGCCGTTGCCCGGGGAGGGCGGGACCGCGTGGCGCCTGTGGCTGTGGGCGGCCGGCGGCGCCCCGGTTTTGCTGCTGGGATGGCTGCTGCTGCATTGGGCACGGCCGCGCGTGGCACGCCTGCGCCGGGCGCTCGCGGCACGGCGCAGCGCCAGGGCGGCCGGCAGCGAGGCGCAGCTCGCGGCGCTGCTGCAGGCCTGCCGCGCGAACGACGCGCCGGCAGCCTATCGCGCCCTTGGCGTGTGGTCGCGCAGCGCGTGGGGCAAGGCACCATCGGAGTGGGCGGCAGGCACCGACGCGGCGCTGGCTTCCGCCGTCGATGGACTCGAACGGCGCCTGTTCGGTGCCGGCACCGGCACGGGGCAATGGAACGGCAGCGAACTGGCGGGCCTGTTGCCGAAGTACGGCCCCGCACACCGGCCTGTCCGGGCGCATCGGGCCACGCCGGCAGCCCTGCCGCCGCTCAATCCCTGAGCCCCGCTGGCGAACCGGCCGGATCGACTATGATGGGCGCCTCGCCGCCAGCCTGCCCGGAATCGGATGGTCCTTATGCGTGCCTGGCGGCGGCTTCTTGTCCACTTTGCCCGATGCCGCCATGGCCCGCCTTCAACTCGATCTTCCCGACGACCAGTTCTGCTATTCGACCCACCTGACCGTGCGCGTCACCGACATCAACTCGGCCAACCACCTGGCCAACGATTCGATGATCTCGATGATCTCCGAGGCGCGCGCCCGCTTCCTCTATGAGTTCGGCAGCGAGGGAGACAAGGTGGAGGGTCTCGGCATCATCGTCACGGACCTGGCCACCATGTACCGCAACGAAGCGCACGCGCGCGACCAGCTGCTGTTCGAAGTCGGCGTGATGGACTTCAACAAGTACGGCGGCGACATCATCTTCCGCATCACGCGCCCGGCTGACGGCACGCTGATCGCCATGGCCAAGTCCGGCTTCGTGTTCTTCGACTACGTCGGCAAGACCGTGATGCCGATGCCGGCCGGGTTTGCCGACCGCTTCCCCAAGGTGAACTGGGTAGCGTAGCCGGCGTATCGGTGCGCCGGCGCGCGGCAGCGCGCGCCGCCAGCATCAGCTCTTGCGCTCGCCGCCCAGCGCTTCGGTCAGGTCGCCCAGCAGGCCCGACAGCTCGCCGGCCATCATGGCAAAGTCGGCGTCGAAGCGCTCGTCTTCGTCATGCGTGGTGCCGTCGGCCTGTTCCTTGATCACGTCCAGCGGCGCCACCTTCTTCACCACCAGCCCGTCGGTCAGCACGAACGAGACCCGGTCGTTCCAGGTCATCGCCAGGCGCGTGCAGCGCTTGCCGGCGGCAATGTGCCGGCGCAGGTCTTCAGGATCGAGGGGGTGGCGCACGTAGCGCACCGTGGCCTTGCTTTCGCTGCCGGACTGCAGCTCGATTTCCTGGTCGACGGTGAAGCCGCCCGGCGCGGCGTCGCCGGCCAGCCATTCGGTCATCGCCGCCACCGGCGACTGGTTGACATGCAGGTTGACCAGGGGCAGCGGATCCAGCGCCTTGAATAGCATGCCGCGCACTTCATCGGCCTTGGCCGCGGCAGCGGCGTCGATCGCCAGCCAGCCGTTGTCCGGGTCGATCCACACGCGGGTGTCGCGGCGGATGCTGAAGGCGCGCGGCAGCAGTTCCTCGGTGACCTGCTCCTTCAGTTCCTTCAGCTGCTTGCGGCCCGGCTTGTAGCCTTGCTGCTCCTCGATCTCCGCGGCGCGTGCGCGTGTGACCTGGTTGACCACGGTGGTCGGCAGCAGCTTCTTCTCGGTGCGCAGCGTCAGCAGCATCTGGCGGCCGACGGCGTGGACCAGCTGGCCGTTGTCACGGGGCGAGGCCCAGCCCTGCGTCTGCATTTCGAGGCTGGTGCCGGGGTAGAAGGCGTGCTTCGCCAGGCTGGCTTCGACCTCGTCGGCGCCGGGCGTCCACGGGGCGGAGAAACGATGGACCTGCAGGTTCTTGAACCACATGAGAATTCGGCCAAAGGGACGAATTCTATCCCCTCGCGGCGGATGGCCGCGAAAAACCGCCGCCGCACTGCCGTCGGACCGTGCGGCGCAAGCCGGCGCCAGGCGCTTACAGGTCGAGCCGGGTGACCTTGCTGCCTTCGAGGCTCAGGCCTGCCATCAGCCCGGCATTGGTCATCACGAAACCGACGATCGGCTGCTGCGCGGTATTGGTGTCGAGCACGCCGCTGGCGCCGACCGTCGCCAGCGCGACGGTAGCGTCGACACCAGCGGTCCAGCCTGAACTGCGCACGAATTTGTCGTACGCGTCCTGCGTCAGGAACATCAGGATCACCGACTTGGACTGCGCGCCGATCTGCCAGCCGACCGAGCCGGAGACCAGGCGGTAATAGCCGCGCGTCGCGCCGCCCGAGCGCAGCGCGCCGTCCCCATATTCGCCGCCGACGATAAAGCCCGCCGACAACGTCTTGGGGAACACCAGGATGCCGCGCGCGCGGTTGCCGAGTTCACGCGAGCCGTTGACCGAGCCATACAGGCGCGACAACGTGGCATCGACGCCCGAGTCCAGCTCGCGGCGCCGTGCCGCCTTGTCGGTCGGCGCGTCGGGCTTTGTGGTGGTGCAGGCACCCAGTGCCAGGCTGCCCAGGGCAAGGCCCGCGCTGGCGGTCAGGAAGTTTCGACGTTTCATCTTGTCTCCTTGGGTGTTGTTGTCGTCTCTGAAGCATAGGCGGCAAAAGCACTCGGACAAAAGATCACGTGGTGACGAGTCGTTTCCATTTGTGACGAAGGTAGCCTCGCCCGGGCATTCATGGCAGTTTGTCGGCTCCAGAAATGACTACGCATCCATGCGGCACCGCCGCATCGCATCATCAAGGCATGAAGAAATTACTTACCGCCCTGCCACTGGCCTTGCTCGCCGCGTGCGCTTCCCAGCCCTCGACCGGACCCGCCAGTGAAACTACCAACACTGCCGCCAGCGCCGCCACCGCCGACAGCAGCGGCTGGCAGGCGCTGCGCGCCAAATACATGGACTGCGTCAAGGAGAAGGCCGACGACAACCTGTCGTCCAAGGGCCAGTCGAAAGACGTGGCGAATGCGGCGCTAGCCGCATGCCAGTCCGACCTGAACGCCATGCACGACTCTTTCCGCAGTTACCTGGACGGTCAGATGTCGTCGGCGCACGGCAAGAACAGCGCCCGCCAGGCGGCGGCGCGCGTCACTGCCGATACCCGCGACAAAGCGCGCAACTACCTGGTGCGCTATGTCGAGAACCAACGCTACGCGTCGCGCGTGAACTGACGCCGCGCCGCGGGCGCGCTCACAGCATCTCCAGCGCCCCCGGCCCGTCCGGAGGCGGGAAGATGCGGTCGAGTTCGGCCAGCTGGGCCGCCGACAACGGGTGCGACAGCGCGCCGATATTCTCCTGCAGGCGCTCGCGCCGGCCGGTCTTGGGGATGGCGATGACGCCGTCCTGCGCCAGCAGCCAGGCCAGCGCCGCCTGCGCCGCGGTCATGCCGTGGTCGCGCGCGAAGCGCTTCAGCCCCGGGTTGCCCAGCAGCCGCGATTGCTCGATCGGCGAGTAGGCCATCACCGGGATGCCGCGCTGGCGCAGCCACGGCAACAGGTCCCATTCGATACCGCGCCGGCCGAGGTTGTACAGCAGCTGGTTGGTGGCCATGCCGTCGCCGCCGGGCGCGTCCCATAGCTCCTGCAGGTCCGCCAGGTCCAGGTTGCTGACGCCCCAGTGGCGGATCTTGCCGTCGCGCTGCAGCGCCTGCATGGCGGCGACGGTCTCTTCCAGCGGCACGCCGCCGCGCCAGTGCAGCAGGTACAGGTCGATGCGATCGGTCTGCAGCCGCCGCAGGCTGCGCTCACACGCCTGCACGGTGCCGCGGCGGCTGGCGTTGAACGGATAGACCTTGCTGACCAGGAAGGCCTCGTCGCGCCGCCCGGCCACGGCCTCGCCGATCATTTCCTCGGACTGGCCCTCGCCGTACATCTCGGCGGTATCGATCAGCCGCAGGCCCAGGTCCAGGCCCAGCCTTAGCGTGGCGATCTCTTCGGCGCGCGCGGCGGGCGTCTCGCCCATGTTCCATGTTCCCATGCCGAGCGCGGGGATACGCTCGCCGTCGGGCAGGGTGATCTGTTTCATGCGTCGGATTCCAGGATGGCCGGGTTGGGTGCCGGCGGCACCCAACTCACACTAGTTAACAACGCACTAAATGTACAAGCGGCGGGGCGCCCGATTGCTTCAGACCAGTCCGGTCACAAAATACATCCCGATTACAGCGCGATAACGCCGCCCTGCAGGCGACGCGCGCTTCATCCGTGCTGGTGCCGATACTCCTGCGTGCGGCCGCCGTAGCCATACGCCGCCGCGCGGGCATCGATCACATGCACATAAGAGACGGGATGCAGGTTGCCGAGCAGGCCCGCCATGGTCTCGAACACAGCCTGGATGAACTGCGCCTTCTCGGCTTTGGTATTGGTCTCATCGGTGACGCTGATATCGAGATGGAAGGCGTTGCGCCCCTGCTCGGACAGCGGCACGCCGCCGATGATCCAGCTGTCGTGCGGCACGTAGTGGACGGTGATGGCAATCACGTCGCGCTTCTTGCCGAGCACGCTTGCGGTCAGGTCGGCGATGGCGGCGGCGCTGCGGCGGGTGAGGGCGGCATCGGGCTGGCCGGACAGGTGCAGGACGATGTGGGGCATGGCTGGCTCCTGGTTTCGTGGGTGGGTGATGCCATGTTAGGAGCCGGTGTAGTATCGGAAAAGCGGGAATATCCGATGCCATCCATCGGATTGGCCGAAGTAACTGCGGCCGCCTTTGCCTCCCTCTGCCACCCTCTGCCAGCCTATGCCGGAGCGCCCATCATGCGTGGATTCGACACAGACCAGTTGCGCACCTTCGTCACCGTTGCAGACTGCGGCAGCCTGTCCGCCGCCGCGCCCCGGCTGTTCCTGTCGCAATCGTCGGTCAGCGAGCAGCTGCGCAAGCTGGAAGAGCGCGCCGGCGTGCCGCTGCTGTCGCGCGGGCGGCACGGCGCGGTGCCGACGCCGGCCGGCGCGCGGCTGCTGGAGCACGCGCGGCGCATCCTCGCGCTGAACGAACTGGCGCTGCAGGAACTGCGCGGACACGCGCTGGAAGGCGACCTGCGGCTTGCCGTCACCGACTACTTCCGCCCGGGCGAAATCGCCGGCATGCTGCGGCGCCTGCGTGAACGCTATCCCTACCTGCGGCTGCACGTGACGGTGATGAAGAGTGCGGCAATCGATGCCGCCGCCGGGATGGATGCCTTCGATATCGGCCTGAGCATGCGCCTGCCGCGCGGCCGCGACACACAGGGCAAGAGCACGCGGGGCACGGTGCTGCGGCGCGAACCGCTGGCCTGGGTGGCGGCCTCCGGCGAGGCCGGCGCCTTGCCCGCCACGCTGCCGCTGGTGCTGCTGCCCGACACCTGCTCGCTGCACCAGTTCGTGGTGCAGCTGCTGTTGCGCAAGCGCTTGCCCTTCGAGATCGCGCACTCGGCCTCGGGCGTAGCGGGCCTGCATCTCGCGCTCGCGGCCGGGTTGGGGCTGTCCTGCCTGAATGCGGCGGCGATCGGGCCGGGGGTCGCGCCGCTGGACGGCGGCACGGTCGCGCGGCTCGGGTTGCCACGCCTGCCCGAAGCGGAGTTCTTCCTGCTACCTGCCCGCCGCAACGAATCGCCGTTCATTGCCGAGGTACGCAACGTGCTGGCCGAGCAGTTGGCCTGAGTCGGCTCATCTGAGTCGGCTCATAAGTCAAACACCAGCGTACTGCTCCCGGTCAACGCCGATCTGAAAACAACGCTGCGCGACATTGAATGGGAATAATTCGCAATCTCGTTGACCCCTTCATTCTCATAATTGATAATGCATCGCTTTCTTAAAAAGAATTACAGTCAATTACAGGGAAATGAGAATAAAACTTCACCCGATCTGCGCCGCGGTGGCAGGGACCCTTGTTTTTCAACCGATGGCAGCCTGGTCGCAGGCGACACCGACGGCAGCGGCGCAGCTGCCCGAGGTCACCGTCAAGGCCGACGTCAGCCGTGAGCTGGGCGCCGGCTACAACCCGCCCAACGCGGTCAGCGCGACCAAGACCGAAGCGCCGCTGCGCGACGTTCCGCAGACCGTCAACGTGGTCACTGCCGAGGTGATGCGCGACCAGCACGCCACGTCGATGCAGGACGCGCTGAAGAACGTGCCCGGCGTGTCGTTCTCGCATGGCGATGGCCAGCGCGACCAGGTCTCGATCCGCGGCTTCACCGCGATCGCCGACCAGTTCGTCGATGGCATTCGTGACGATGCGCTGTACTTCCGCGACCTGTCCAACGTGGACCGCGTCGAAGTGGTCAAGGGCCCGGCGGCGGTGCTCTACGGGCGCGGTTCGGCCGGTGGCCTGATCAACCGCGTCACCAAGAAGCCTGGCATCGACGTCACCGATTTCGCGCTGAGCTATGGCATGTGGGCCGACCGCCGCGCCGAGGCCGACGTCGGCCGCGTGTTCGCCGACGGCGCCGCCGCGTTCCGCATCACCGGCGCCGTGCAGAAGGCCAACAGCTATCGCTCGCAGCAGTTCCTGGACCGCAAGGCGATCGCGCCGTCGCTGGAGCTTCGCGTGGCGCCGGAGACCACCGTGCTGTTCCAGGCCGACTACCTGGAAGACCGCCGCGTCACCGACTTCGGCATCCCGGCCTACCAGGGCCGCCCGGTCGACGTGCCGGCCTCGCGCTACTACGGCGCGGCCAATGCGCGCGATGCCGACTACTCGCAGTCGCGCGTGTTCTCCGGCACCGCCACGATCAACCACCGCTTCAACCAGAACTGGTCGATCCGCAATGCCACGCGCTACTACCACTACTCGCTGGACCGCAACAACACGCTGACCGCTGCGGTCAACGAAGCGGCGCGCACGCTGACCATGAACCACGGCAATGTCCGCCGCGAGGAACATGGCTGGTTCAACCAGACCGACCTGACCCAGAAGGCGACCTTCCTGGGCATGGAGCACGAGATCCTGTACGGCATGGAGATCGGGCAGCAGAACAAGGACCAGGTCAACAACACCAAGCCGGTGCCGGGCACGTTCGACCTGTTCAACCCCGTGCTGCCGACCCTGCCGCGCCTGGCGCCGGGCAACCCGACGACCTCGAACCTCGGCGTGTTCGACACGCTGGCGTTCTACACCCAGGACATGATCAAGTTCAGCGAGCAGTGGAAGGCGCTGGTCGGGGTGCGCTACGACAACTTCCAGCAGGAGACCAGGAACCGGATCGCCGGCCAGCGCGACCTGTCGCGCACCGACACCGCCTGGAGCCCGCGCGCCGGCCTGGTGTGGCAGCCGTCGAAGGCGCAGTCGTACTACGTGTCGTGGAGCAAGTCGTTCCAGCCGTCGGGTGAGGCCTTTGCGCTGGCGGCCAACAACGCCGACCTGGCGCCCGAGACCACCAACAACACCGAAGTCGGCGCCAAGTATGACTGGCTGAACGGCAAGGCCAGCACCACGATCTCGGTGTTCCGCCTGGAGCGCAGCAACATCAAGGTGGCCAACGCCACCAACACGGCACTGCTGCCGATCGGCGAGCAGCGCACCGACGGCATCGAGATCTCCGGCGCGGCCGAGCTGGGCGGCGGCTGGCGCATGCTGGCGGGCTACGCGTACCTGGATGCCACCATCACCAAGTCCACCGCCGCGCTGCAGGGCAAGCGCGCCACCATCACGCCGCGCCACTCGGGCAACGCGTGGGTGACCAAGGACCTGGGCCACGGCTTCGGCGTGGGCGCCGGCCTCAACCTGGTGGGCGCGCGCTATGCCGATCCGCTCAACACCGTGACGCTGCCCGGCTACGTCACCGCCGACGCCATGGCCTGGTACCGGCGCGGCGCCTTCGAGGCGCAGCTGAACGTGTACAACCTGTTCGACAAGGGCTACATCGTGTCGGCGCACGGCACCAGCCCTAACCTGAACATGCCGGGCGCCCCGCGCAGCGTGATGGCGACGCTGCGGTACCGGATGTAAAGCGCAGCATCGAGGACAAAAAAACCGGGCGGTGAGAATCGCCCGGTTTTTTTTCGCCAGCCGCGTCGCCGCGCCATCGCATGCTGCCGGCGGTTGCGGAGAAACCCTGAGTCACATGAGCCGTCGCACGCTCAGTGATCGCGCTCCCAGGTCTGGGTGCGGCCGATCAGGCTGATGCCGATGAAGCCGCGCACGTTGAGCTTGCTGCCATCCTCGGCGAGCGACATCTTGCTCTTGTAGACCTTGCCGTTCTCCGGGTCGAGGATCTCGCCGCCGCTCCACTCGTTGTCGCCGGTCTTGCGCAGGCCGGTCAGGATGGTCATGCCGATCAGCGGCTGGTCCTTGCGCGCGTCGGTGCACTTGTCGCAGACCCTGGGCTTGCCGTCGCCTTCGACGAAGGTCTTCACCAGGCGTCCGCTGTAGACGCCGTTCTTCTCGCTGATCTCCACCAGGCCGCGCGGCTTGCCGGTGCTGTCGTCGATGGTCTTCCACATGCCGCTCGGCGAGGCCTGCGCCATCGCGGCGGCGCTGCCGAGCAGGGCGGCGGCGAGCACCGCGGCACGCAGTGCCGGACGCACCAGCGGACGGACAGCGGCGAGGTGGGATGGGTTGCGCATGATGTCTCCTTTGAGGTTCGTTGCCACCGGCAGGGTGCCGGTGCGATGCGCCGCGCGGCGATTGCCGCCTGCGTCGAAGCAGCGGAGCCTGGGCGGCGGGCGCGCACGCCAATCTACTGTCGCAGCCGCGGCACTGCAATCGCCCGGCATGCTGCGCCGGTCCCCGCGGCGGCCTGCGCGCACGTCTTGCATGCTCCCCGCAAAGCCGCATGCAGCCGTTGTTTGCGGGTTATTGTGTTGCAGCAAATCGGGCCGCCGAGCGCGCTGCCGAAGCATTCCTCTAAGCGGACGTGCGGCGCATCGCCGGGCTCTCGCGGCGAGATCGGCAAGCCTGTGGCAAGCGCTGCGAAGCGTGCCGGCACGCGCGGCATCGCGCGATGCGCGCAGCGATCTGTGGTGCGTGATCGGAGTCATCCGAATGGATGAGAGCGGCGATCGCGATGCTGTCGGCGCAGCTGTGTCCCGACAACCGATCGAAGTGTTGCCGCGATGCTTCGCACGCGTCGCCGCTTTGCTCAATCGCAACGCTTTGATGTCCTCGCGCTGTTGCTTCGATGCAAACCGTTGCGTTCGCGCATCACTCTTCGTGGGCTTGTTCGGCGTGCTTTCGCGAGGTGAGTGGCGCGAGTCGTCGCAGTCAGCCGGACGCCCTTCGCGCGTGCGCGCTGACGACTGTGTAACGCATGCAGGCGACGAAGCGCGCCACCCGTTTCCGGCGCGAGCGCTTACGTGCTCGCGCACTGCCGCGCAGGTCGCGCGCGTATCGGTGCATCGCCCGCAAAGCCTTTGTCCATGCGGCTTTTCGGAAAGCGCGATGACGTGCGCAGCAGGGCGCGCGCAATCCTGCGATGCGCGTTGCGCGGGTTGTAATCGGGTGCCGTGCGGGTGTGTAAAAGCTGCGCGTGCGCGGGTCGGGATGGAGGGCCGCGACGCGTGTGCGAACGAGCGAAGCGCGTGTTCGCATCAGCGTGCGCGCGATGCATTGCGATGCCATCGGCAACGTCTTCGTGACGACGCGCGAGAGAACTAGTTTGAGTAATGCATGCAGGCAAGTTTTTTTGCACTTTTTTCTTAACATCATCGTGCAAACGAATTATGATTCGCCTTGACAAGAGTCTCACTTCATTGCAGAGAAGCAGGAAGCAAGATTGGAACGACGAGCGCGATGCGCGCTTCGATGCAGTGATGAAGGTTGTAGCTGAGGAGCACGAGAACTTTGACGCAGACCTGGCCGAGCCGGCTTCTTAAAACGCGTGCAGTCTCCCTTGGTCCATTGACGGGTTGGACCAGCTACCACCGAATGAATGCCGCTTGCCGTGCGCGAGGCCATGCCCGCACCGCAGGCCTGCTGTCCGATATCTCCTCTTTTCAGGCCGCGCGCCGACCCGACTGGCGGGGCGGGCCGATCGAATATTCCAGGGCGCGGCAAGTGCCCCGGTCCCGCTTGCGGGTCCGCGACTGCCGCGAAGTCACCGCCATGGGCGGTGCGCCTGCAACCGAATTCATTAGCGTGCAGCCGCAGTCGGGCCGCGCGCCGATGAATCGCTCGCTCGACTGGGGCCGCGCTGTGGTATCGCGCCTCGGGTTGGTCGGGTCGCCTGACTTAGGTCATTCGATATTCACTCTCTAGTGAAGGAGTTATCCATGGCAACTGCTGCAAAGAAAAAGCCGGCGGCTAAGAAGGCCGCCAAGCCGGCCGCCAAGAAGGCCGCTCCGGCCAAGAAGGCCGCAACCAAGAAGGTAGCCGCCAAGAAGGCAGCACCGGCCGCCAAGAAGGCACCGGCCAAGAAGGCCGCCGTGAAGAAGGTCGCCGCCAAGAAGGCTGCGCCGGCCAAGAAGGCTGCGGCCAAGAAGGCCCCCGCCAAGAAGGCCGCGGTGAAGAAGGTCGCCGCCAAGAAGGTTGCAACCAAGAAGGTCGCCGCCAAGAAGGCAGCACCGGCCAAGAAGGCCGCAGTAAAGAAGGTCGCCGCCAAGAAGGCCGCACCGGCCAAGAAGGCTGCAACCAAGAAGGTCGCCGCCAAGAAGGCCGCACCGGCCAAGAAGGCTGCTGCCAAGAAGCCGGCTGCCAAGAAGGCTCCTGCCAAGAAGGCTGCTGCGAAGAAGCCGGCTGCCAAGAAGGCTGCCGCGAAGCCTGCCGCTGCCCCTGCCGTTGCTCCCGCTTCGGCTGCCAAGACCGCGCTGAACCCGGCCGCTGCCTGGCCGTTCCCGACGGGCAACCGTCCGTAAGCTGCGCCGCCACGGCGTGGGACTTACGCGTTCCGTACGGAACCACATCGGCACGCAGTGCGTGCCAGCATGACCGGATACTGCGTATCCGGTCAGCAAGACGCCAGTCTTGCTGACCCGCCGATGGCCGCTGGCCCGGCGGGTTTTTTCATTGGTGCGCGAGCAAAGAAAAAGCGCCGCGGCCCTTGCGGGCGCGGCGCCTGGATGCGCTGCATGCTGGCGCCCGCCCGGGCGCAGCGGTTCAGTGCGTGACGCGGGTGACGCCGCCCGAGGACAGCAGCCGCACGCGCTCGCCCGGGCGGAAAACCTCGTCGGCCTCCTGCGTGATCGCGCGCATCTCGCCGTTGTCCAGGCGCACGGTGATCTCCAGGCCGCGCCGCTCGTTGACCTTGTTCTCGGCAGCGCTGCCGGCGATGCCGCCCAGGATCGCGCCGAGGATGCCCGCCGCCACCGCGCCGTTGCCGCTGCCGATGGTGCTGCCAGCGGCGATGCCGCCGATGGCACTGCCGGCGAGCGTGCCCGCGCCGGTCTGGCTGCGCTGGATGGCAACTTCGCGTATGCCTTCGACCACGCCATAGCGTACGGTCTGCTCGCGCTGCGCCTGCCCGGTGCTGTAGACGCTGTTGGAGTTCGACTCCGTCGCACAGCCGGCGACCAGGGCCGCGATGGCAATGACGGCAAGCGCGCCGCCACGGAGCTGGTGGTTCATGTCAAATCCCGAAGAGGCCACGCACTGGCCGCAGGTCAGGCGTAGCGGTACCCGAATGCAGACTGGAACCGGTTGCCGATTTCCTCGCGCGACAACCAGTGGTTCTGCGGACCCTGCTGCGCGATCTTGACCGACCCCATCAGCGATGCCAGGCGGCCGGTCGTTTCCCAGTCTAAACCGTTTTCAATGCCGTAGAGCAGGCCGCCGCGGAAGGCGTCGCCACAGCCGGTCGGGTCGACGATGCGCTCGGCCCGCACGGCCGGGATCGCGTACTGCTGGCCATCGGCATAGATGCTGGCGCCGCGCTCGCCGTGCGTGACGATGAAGGCACGGACCTTGGCGGCAACCTCGGCGCTGGTCCATGCGGTACGGGACAGCAGCACCTGCGCCTCGTAGTCATTGACTGTCACGTAACTGGCGAGTTCAACGAACTCCCGCAGGTCTTCGCCGTTGAACAGCGGCATCGCCTGGCCCAGGTCGAAGATGAACGGAACACCCGCCTCGGCGAACTGGCGCGCGTGGTGCAGCATGCCTTCGCGGCTGTCCGGGGCCACGATGCCGAGCGCGGGCGCCTTGCCGCTGCCGAGCGCGTCCCTGACGTTGTTCAGCTGCGACTGGCTCATTGCGCCAGGGTGGAAGGCGGTGATCTGGTTGTTGTCCAGGTCGGTGGTGATCATGGCCTGCGCCGTGAAGCTCTCGGGCAGCACGCGGATGTGGCTGGTGGGAATCTCCAGCTTGCGCAGGTATTCCAGGTAGGGCTCGGCATCGGTGCCGACGGTGGCCATCACCACCGGATCGCCGCCCAGCATCTTCAGCGTGTAGGCGATGTTGCCGGCGCAGCCGCCGAACTCGCGGCGCATGCCTGGCACCAGGAACGAGACGTTCAGCATATGGATCTGGTCCGGCAGGATGTGTTCGCGGAAGCGTCCGTCGAACGTCATGATGGTGTCGTAGGCGACGGAGCCGCAGATCAGGCTGGCCATGCTCTCTCCAGGTGGTAGGTTGTTGGTGGATAGGTCAGATAAAGCAAAAACGGCCGCCCCGGTTGCGCGGGCGGCCGCTGCCGTCAGGCGGTGCGGATTACTTCAGCGCGGCCAGGGCGGCTTCGTAGTCCGGCTCGGTCTTGATTTCCGGGACCAGCTGGGCGTACTTGACGGTGTCGTTCTCGTCGAGCACCACCACTGCGCGCGCGGTCGCGCCGGCCAGCGGGCCGCTCTTGATGTCCACGCCGTAGTTGCCCTTGAACTCGGCGCCGCGCATCGTCGACAGCGTCACCACGTTGGCCAGGCCTTCGGTGGTGCAGAAGCGGCCCATCGCGAAGGGCAGGTCGGCCGAGATCGTCAGCACGACGGTGTTGGCCAGGCTGTTGGCGGCCTCGTTGAACTTGCGGGCCGAAGCCTGGCACACCGGCGTGTCCAGGCTCGGGACGATGTTCAGCACCTTGCGCTTGCCGGCGAAGTCGGCCAGCGTGACGTCCTTCAGGTCCTTGCCGACCAGCGAGAAGGCGGGCGCCTTGTCGCCGGCTTGCGGGAACTTGCCTGCGACTTCGATCGGGTTGCCGCCGAGGGTAACGCTGCTCATGTCTGCTCCTTGATGTCTGATGGTTTCCGGTTCAGTTTCCGGCGCCTGGCCGGCCAATGCCCCGGTGGGGGGCGCTGCCCGCCGCCGGACTCGGATTCGGTCCGGCGGCAGGCCGCGGAATTCAGGGATAGAAAATCAGCACGCGGTAGTTGGATGGCGCCTGCTGCGTCCGGAATCGTACCCGAACCGGCAGCTCCATGCCGGCGCGAAGCCCCTCTGTCGCGAAGGCCTTTTGCGAAGGGTCCAGGTAATCCGCCGGTTGCAGCACACGCCGCAGCAGCAGCTGGTCCTGCAGGTCGGTCATTACCAGCTCGATCGCTGGCAGCGCGGTGGTGGCGCGGCCGAGGTTGCGCAGCGTGACGGCGAGCATGTAGGCATCGCCGCCTTCGTCCAGGCGCTGCAGCTGCGAACTCTCGATGCGCAGTGCGTCGATGTCGCGCCACGGCGGCACGTCGCAGCCGAACGGGGCGCATGCGGCTTCCAGTGCCGGGCGCAGCATCGGGAACTGTCCGGCCAGCGGGCTGCGCGCGAGATACACGGCCTGCACCGTCGCGCCCAGGGCGAGCACCGCTGCCGCGGCGTACCAGAGCGTGCGCGGCGCCGGCGCGCGGCTGCGCGCGGGGGCACGCTCGCGCTCGCGTTCGCGGGCGTGGCGCAGGAAGTCGGGAGCGAAGACCGGGCCGGCCGGGGCTTCGGCGCGGGTCCAGCGGCGCGTGGTCTGCTCGCGTGCGACGGCTTCGCCAGTGATGCTGGCGGGCGCGCCAGTGTCGGGCGCGGGCCCGGCGTCGCGGCCGTAGCGCGTATCGCTGGTGTCGGTGCGCTCGGCAGCCTTGCTCTCGGACGGCTCGGCGGCGGACTCGGGCGTGTCTGCCGGCGCCGGATGGATCGCCGGTGGCGGGCCGATATCCGCCGACGCCGCGCGCAGGAATTCGCTGGCACTCGGGATTGCCGCGGGTGCGGGCACAGCGTCCGGCTGGGGCGCCGGCGCTTCCGCTTTCCCTCGCGCTTCTGCTTCGGGCTCCCCGGCCTTGCCGATCCGTGCCGGCTCTTCGAGCGCAGGATGATCGAGTGCGTTGTGGTTCAGTGCGGGCCATGCCGGCGCTGCAACTTCGGGTTCGGCCGGCTGAGGCGCCGCGTGCGTCGCGGTGGCCTCCGCGTCGTGCGTGGCTTTGCGCTCTGGTTCAGGCTGCGCTTCGGGTTCCGGTCCTGGTTTTGCTTCTGGCTCCGGTTCCGACTCCGCCATGGGTTCCGCTTCCCGCGCGGTCTCCGTGGCGGGCGTCTGCTGCGGCGCGGGCTCGATGTCCGCCTGCCGTTCCGCATCGCGCGCGTCGCGCTGGGCGACGGCATCGTTGGCCTCGCGCAGCGCCCGTTCGATCTCGTCCTCATGCACGTCCGCGTGGGGCGGTGCCGCGACGTCGAGGTCCGCGGGCGAGGTCATGAGCATGGTAGGCGCGTCCAGCGCCGGCACGTCATAGCCGGGATCGGTGGTGGGCGTGAAGGGCGTGAAGGGGGCAGGGGCTGGCTGCGATGCCGGGGCAGACTCGCCGGGGCGCGCAGCTTCAGCTGCCGGTGCGGGCGTGGCCGCGGTCGGCGTGGTCGTTGCCGGTACGGCGGACGCCGGCGGCGTGGCACTGCCTGCCGGCACGGGGATTTCGATCAGGTGCTCGCGCGCATCGAACACCGTTTCGCAGTGGCCGCAACGCACCAGCCCCTGGCGCAGGCGCAACTGGTCGGCGACCAGCCGGAAGGCGGTGCGGCAGGCCGGGCAGCGCGTGACGAGCTTGACGGCGGCCATCTGGACTGGTCAGGGACGGGTGCCGTGCAGGCACACCCAGCCTTCCTCGGCGCGCCATACCGTCAGCGGCAGCCACGGTGCATAGGCGGCGGCAACTTCCTCCGCCTGGCGCTCCAGCACGCCCGACAGCACCAGCCGGCCGCCGGGGCGCACGCGGGCGCTGAGCATGGCGGCCATCAGCTTGAGCGGGTTCGACAGGATATTGGCGACCACCAGGTCATAGGTGGCCTCCGACACCGACTCGGGCAGCGCGAACGACGCCTCGACCTGGTTGCGCTCGGCGTTGTAGCGCGACGCTTCCACGGCGTTGGGATCGATGTCGATGCCAACGGTAGCGCCCGCGCCGAGCTTGCGCGCGACGATCGCCAGGATGCCGGAGCCGCAGCCATAGTCGAGCACGGTCTCGCCCGGCACCACGTGTTGCTCCAGCCACTGCATGCACAGCCGCGTGGTCGGATGGCTGCCGGTGCCGAAGGCCAGGCCGGGGTCCAGCTCCAGCACCACCGCATCGGGCTCGGGGGCGTCGTGCCACGACGGCACCACCCAGATGCGCTCGCCGATGCGGATCGGTTCGAACTGCGATTGCGTCAGGCGCACCCAGTCCTGGTCTTCCACCGCGCGCAGTTCGTATGCCGGCACCGGATCGATGCCAAGCTGGTTGGCGGCAGCGGCCACCACCACGGCGGGATCGGCATCGTCGCCGAACAGCGCCACCACGCGCGACCGGTTCCACGCGAGTTGCTTGGGTTCGAGCCCGGGCTCGCCGAAAAGCGGTTGCTCATCGGGCGTATCGGCATCGGCGTCTTCCACCGAGACCGACAGCGCACCGAGGTCGAACAGGGCCTCGGACCAGGCTTCGGCCTGGTCCTGCGCCACTTCGATCACACATTCCTGAAATGCCACGGGCTTCCTTGCTTGCTGCTTGGGGTTGCGGGTAAGTCGCGTCAGGCCTTCGCGCGCTCCGCCAGGCGATGCTCGAGATAGTGGATGCTGGTGCCGCCTTCGACGAAGTTGGCGTCCATCATGAGCTCGCGGTGCAGCGGCACGTTGGTCTGGATGCCGTCCACAACCATTTCGGACAGCGCGATGCGCATGCGGGCGATGGCCTGCTCGCGCGTGGCGCCGTATGTGATGATCTTGCCGATCATCGAATCGTAGTTGGGCGGCACGAAGTAGCCATCATACGCGTGCGAGTCCACGCGTACACCAGGGCCCCCCGGCATGTGCCAGGCGGTGATGCGGCCGGGCGACGGGATGAACTTGAACGGGTCCTCGGCATTCACGCGGCATTCGATCGCGTGGCCGCGGAATTGCACGTCCTTCTGGCGGAAACGCAGCTTCTCGCCGAAGGCGATGCGGATCTGTTCCTGCACGATGTCGATGCCGGTGATCATCTCGGTGACCGGGTGCTCCACCTGCACACGCGTGTTCATCTCGATGAAGTAGAACTCGTTGTTTTCGTACAGGAACTCGAAAGTGCCGGCGCCGCGGTATCCCATCTTCTTGCAGGCCTCGGCGCAACGGTCGCCGATGCGCTCGATCAGGCGGCGCGGGATATGCGGCGCCGGCGCTTCTTCGATCACCTTCTGGTGGCGGCGCTGCATCGAGCAGTCGCGCTCGCCCAGCCAGATCGCCTGCTTGTGCTGGTCGGCCAGGATCTGGATCTCCACATGGCGCGGATTCTCCAGGAACTTCTCCATGTAGACCTCGGGATTGCCGAAGGCGCGGCCGGCTTCCTCACGCGTCATGTTGACGGCGTTGATCAGCGCCGCTTCGGTGTGCACCACGCGCATGCCGCGGCCACCGCCGCCGCCGGCGGCCTTGATGATTACCGGGTAGCCTACGCGGCGCGCGGTCGCCAGGATTTCCTTGGGGTCGTCGGGCAGGGCGCCGTCAGAGCCCGGCACGCACGGCACGCCGGCCTTGATCATGGCCTGCTTGGCCGAGACCTTGTCGCCCATCAGGCGGATGCTGTCGGCGGTCGGGCCGATGAAGACGAAGCCGGATTTCTCCACGCGCTCGGCGAAGTCGGCGTTCTCCGACAGGAAGCCGTAGCCCGGGTGGATGGCCTGCGCATCGGTCACTTCGGCGGCCGATATGATGGCCGGCATGTTCAGGTACGACTGCGGCGACGGGGCCGGGCCGATGCAGACGGCTTCGTCGGCCAGGCGCACGTACTTGGCCTCCTTGTCGGCCTCGGAATACACCACCACCGTCTTGATGCCCAGTTCGCGGCAGGCGCGCTGGATGCGAAGTGCGATTTCGCCGCGGTTCGCGATCAGAATTTTTTCAAACATGGTCTCTCTCTGCGAGAACGGGAGCGGTCCCGCCGCGTGCCGCCATGGCACGTCGGGCGCGCGGCCGTCAGGCTGGCCGCCGGGCCGCACGCCGGGCCGCACTAACGCGCGGAACTGCATGGAACTGCACGGAACGGGTCGCGATGCCCACAACGTCCCTGGCGTCCTGAAACGCCATAGAGGGCCGCGCCGGTGCTGTGCCTGCCGCCGCAAGGGCGGTCGTCGGCAGCGCTGGGCGCGGCATGCCTTTCAGGCTCAGCCGATGACGAACAGCGGCTGGCCGTATTCCACGGCCTGGCCGTTCTCGACCAGGATTTCCTTGATGACGCCGGCCTTGTCGCACTCGATTTCGTTGAGCAGCTTCATGGCTTCGATGATGCAGACGGTCTGGCCTTCCTTGACCGAATCGCCGATATTGACGAACGGTGCGGCGCCCGGCGACGGCGCGCGGTAGAACGTGCCCACCATCGGCGAGGTCACGATGTGGCCGGCGGGCAGTTGCGCAACCGGCTCGGCGGCCGGGGCGGCGGTGCCGACCGGGGCAGCGGCCGATGCGGCCGGCAGTGCCTGCAGCTGCGGCATGGCCATCGGCGCGGCGACGATTTGCGGCGGTTGCTTGACGATGCGTACCTTGCCGTCGCCTTCGGTGACTTCCAACTCGGAGATGCCGGATTCGGCCACCAGGTCGATGAGCGTCTTCAGCTTGCGCAGGTCCATCTTCTTATCCTCCTGAATCAGGTTGTCCGGCCGCGGCCCCGCTGGGCTGCGGCGGAAGAAATCGTTTGGCGCCCACCACGGAGCCGCGCCCGCCGTGCCGCAGCACGTGCAACGGGCGCGGTCCGCCGGGCGGCGCGCGCAGGTTCGTCAAAAAATTCTGGCAGGGGTCAGCGCCCCGGGCTTCCTGGCGGCGGCTGTTCCTGGGCGAGCGCATAGTCGAGTGCCAGCAGGTATCCCTGCCAGCCCAGCCCACAGATCACTCCGACAGCGATATCGGAGAAATAGGAGTGGTGACGGAAGCTCTCGCGGCGGTGCACGTTGGACAGGTGGACCTCCACAAACGGGATGGCCACGCCGGCCAGCGCATCGCGCAGGGCCACGCTGGTGTGCGTGTAGGCCGCCGGGTTGATGATGATGAAATCGACGCCTTCCTCGCGCGCGGCGTGGATGCGGTCGACCAGTGCCCCCTCATGGTTGGACTGGAACGAAGCCAGGGAAATACCGGCCTTGGATGCATGGTCGGCCAGCGCTGCGTCGATATCGGCCAGGGTGGTGTGCCCGTAGGTCTCCGGTTCGCGCGTTCCCAGCAGGTTCAGGTTAGGCCCATGCAGGACCAGCACCTTGCGGTAGCGGGCTGAGCGACGGATGGAGCGGGTTGCAGTCACGGCGGCTCGACCAGATCAACGAAATTGCGCGGAGATTACCGTAGCTTAGAGGGATTTGTCTAGCGCGGGATACAAGGCGCGGCGGCATCGGGACGATACGGCGGCGCTTTCGGCACTTTCCCGGGCCTCAGATACGGAAACGGAACAAATCGCGCGAGAAATCCGAAATTGACCGGAGATACCGAAAGAACTTACTCAGGTGCGAGGCAGCACCGCGCGCAGCTCTTCCGCGGTGACGCGGCCCATCTTGCGGTACTTGACGCTGCCGTCGGGGTTGATGACCACGGTATAGGGCAAGCCGCCGGCGCTGTTGCCGAAATTGCGCGACAGCTCGGTGCCGGCGAAGCCTGCCACCGCGAGCGGATAGGCGACCGGTACCTTCCTGGTGAACTGCTGGATATTACTGGCTGAATCAATACCGATGCCGACAAACTCGACTTGCCGGTCCTTGTATTCCTCGTGCAGCGCGGTCAGCTCGGGCATTTCTTCGACGCAGGGGCCGCACCACGGCGCCCAGAAGTTCACCACCAGTGTCTTGCCCCGCAGCGTGCCCAGGTCAAGCTCGGTGCCCGCGGGGTCCGGCAGCCGCGTCTGGAAGAACGCCTCGACGGCCTGGTCGCTGGCCGGCTTGGGCGAGAACACGAAATGGCCGGCAATCGCGCCGGCGGCGCATGCCGCCACGGCAACCGCGATCCACAGCCAGAGGCGGGAGCGGCGGACGGTCGAGGAGACGGTATCAGTCATTGGATTAGGTAGCGTGAGCGGGGCGGGCGCGGGCCGTGATTCAGGACGGCCCGGTGCCGGCATCTTCGCCGATCAGCGCGCGTACGGCCTGCAGGTCCGCGCGGGTGAGCCGCCCGGAGGCGTCGGCGCGCACGGCGCCGCGTTCATCGACGGCATCATACAGCGCAATATGGATGCCGACCGGCGCACCCAGTTCCGCGCGCACCTCGCCGGCCAGCTGGCGGGCCGCGCGGCGGTCGGGCCACTGGCCCTTCCACAGGAAGCTGAGGGTCTCGACATCGCCGCGGCCGCCGAAGTGACGGCTTTCGCTGGTTTCGAAGTCGACCCCGGCGTTCAGCAGGTGCAGCGTGGCGTCCTTGGCGCTGTCGCAGAAGCACTGCAGGTAGATATCCGAGTGCTCGGTGGCGGTGCCGTTCAGCACGGCGCCCACCAGGTAGGGCCGGAACGGCGCCAGGTCCTCCATGGCCAGCACGGCCACGCGGCGCAGCAGGGCCAGCACGCGCGGCTGGGTGTCGCCATGGAACAGCGCCTGGTAGGCGCGCACTTCGGCCTCGACCTGGTCGTTGTCGGGCAGCCATTCGCCGGGCACGCGCTGCTCGCCCAGCACCTGGCGCGCGGCCTTGCGCTTGGCGGTGGCGTAGTCGGCGCCGTCCTCGGCGATCATGCGGGCGGCGGCCTGGGCGATTTCCTCGCGCAGGCGGGTGGGGTCGGGCGGGGCACGTCGGCTCATTGCCCCATGATACCGGAGCGCACGCGGGGCGCCGCACGCACGTGGCCGCCGGTGCCGCGGTGCAGCGAAGGCCGCCGGCGCTCGGGTACAATCAGTGGCTTCCTGCCCGGCCTGCCATCACCATGCGGCCACGCTGCCGCCGCGCGAGCGCCGGGTGCCGAGTCCCCAAGCCTGCGGGCTTCATGTCTTCCCGGGAACCCATGCATATTCATATCCTTGGCATCTGCGGCACCTTCATGGGCGGCCTGGCGGTGCTGGCCAAGCAGGCCGGCCATCGCGTCACCGGCTGCGATGCCAATGTCTATCCGCCGATGAGCACCCAGCTGGAAGCGCAGGGCATCGAGCTGATCGAAGGCTTCGACCCCGCCCAGCTGGCGCTGGAGCCTGACCTGTTCGTGATCGGCAACGTGGTTTCGCGCGGCAATCCGCTGATGGAAGCCATCCTCGATCGCAACCTGCCCTATGTGTCCGGCCCGCAATGGCTGGGCGAGCACGTGCTTGCGCGCAAATGGGTGCTGGCGGTGGCCGGCACGCACGGCAAGACCACCACCACGTCGATGCTGGCCTGGATCCTGGAGGATGCCGGCTACAACCCGGGCTTCCTGGTGGGCGGCGTGCCGCAGAACTTCGGCATCTCGGCGCGCGTGACCGAGTCCGATTTCTTCGTGATCGAGGCCGACGAGTACGACACCGCGTTCTTCGACAAGCGCAGCAAGTTCGTGCATTACCGCCCGCGCACTGCGATCCTGAACAACCTGGAATACGATCACGCCGACATCTTCCCGGATCTGGCGGCGATCGAGACGCAGTTCCACCACCTGGTGCGCATCGTACCGGGCCAGGGCCGGCTGGTCGTCAACGGCGTCGAGGAAAGCCTGGCGCGCGTGCTCGAGCGCGGCTGCTGGAGCGAGGTCGAGCAGTTCGGCGTGGGCGACTGGCGCGAGAGCGATGCCGCCCACACCGCCCACACCGCCCACACCGCACAGCCGGGCAAGGATGCCTTCGACGTCTGGTTCGAGGGCGCCGTGGTCGGCACCGTGGTGTGGGACCTGCAGGGCACGCATAACCGCATGAACGCGCTGGCGGCAATCGCCGCGGCGCGCCACGTGGGCGTGCCGGCGGAGCAGGCGATCGCTTCGCTGTCGCGCTTCGCCAACGTCAAGCGCCGCATGGAAGTGCGCGGCGAGGTCGGCGGCGTGACCGTCTACGACGACTTCGCCCACCATCCGACCGCCATCCAGACCACGCTGGAAGGGCTGCGCCGGCGTGTCGGCAATGCCCGCATCCTGGCGGTGCTGGAGCCGCGCTCGAACACCATGAAGCTGGGCGTGATGAAAGCCCAGCTGCCGGCAAGCCTGGAGCAGGCTGACCTGGTGTTCGGCTACGGCGCCCCGGCCGGCAAGGACGCGCTGGGCTGGGACCTGGCCGAGTCGCTGGCGCCGCTGGGCGACAAGGCTGGCGCATTCCAGGACCTGGGCGCGCTGGTGCAGGCCGTGTGCGCCGCGGCACAGCCGGGCGACCACGTGCTGGTGATGAGCAACGGCGGCTTCGGCGGCGTGCACCAGAAGCTGCTGGACGCGCTGGCCGCGGCGGCCTGAGCCGCAGGGGGCTGCCATGCTGCTGTACCTGCACGGATTCCGCTCCTCACCGCAGTCGTTCAAGGCGCGCCTGGTGCAGGAGCGCATGCGCGAGTGGGGCGTGGGCCGCTACTACGCCTGCCCGGAGCTCAATGTCTCGCCGGCGCTGGCGATCGCCCAGGCCGACGCCGCCATCCGCGCCGCCCAGGCCGGCGGCGACCAGGAAGTTGCCATCGTGGGCTCGTCGCTGGGCGGCTTCTATGCCCGCTGGCTCGGCGAGCGCCACGGCTGCAAGACCGTGCTGCTGAACCCGGCGGTCCATCCGTGGACCGACCTGGAGCAATACCTCGGCGAGCAGCCGCTGTGGCACGGCGGCGGCTCGGTCACGGTCGAGCGCCGCCACCTGCTGGAGCTGCTGGCCCTGCGGGTGGACGCCATCACGCGCCCCGAGCGCTACTACCTCCTCGCCGCCACCGGCGACGAGGTGCTGGACTACCGTGAAATGGTGGCCGCCTGCCCCGGCGCGAATATCCGCGTGATCGAGGGCAGCGACCACGGCATCAGCGAATTTGCCGACTACGTCGACGAAGTGCTCGCCTTCTGCGGCTATGGCCCGGGCGGCAAGGTGCCGGCAAGCGCGGGCGCGGCATGAGCGCGCAGTCCGCGCGCCGCTGCGGCTGGAGTTCGCACCTGGCATTCGATGCGGCGATCACGCCCAACCTGCGGCGCTGGGTCACCGGCGACGACGGTTCGCTGACCGCGCGGCTGGTGGCCGCGTCCGAGCGCTTCCGCGTGGCGCAGCTGCTGCAGCGCCCATTGCGGCCGCTGGCCGATGAATGGCAGGTGCTGGGCCAGCACGACCGCGTCCCGGCGCTGACGCGCGAAGTGCTGCTGATCTGCGACGATATCCCCGCCGTCTTCGCCCACACCGTGGTGCGGCTGCGCCATGCGCGGCGCGACTGGCCGTTCCTGCGGGGGCTGGGCGCGCGCCCCCTGGGCGGGCGGCTGTTTATCGATCCGGCCGTGACGCGCGACCCGTTCCAGTTTGCCCGGCTGCTGCCGCACCATCCATTGCGCCAGGCGCTGCAGCGCGTGCTGCCGGCGATGGCGCCGCTGCCCATGCTGCCTGCGCGGCGCTCCGTATTCCGGCGCGGCGACGGCGTCATGCTCGTGACAGAGGTCTTCTTGCCGGACCTGCTGGCACGGCCAGCCCCGGGGACCAAGGCGATTGCGCTACCGATGTTCCGGCGCACCACAGACCGCGGCCCCATCACTTCACACACTACCGAAATCAAGAGATAACAAGATGAAACTGCAGGGTCGGGTTGCCATCATCACCGGTGCCGCCGCTGGCATCGGCTTTGCCACCGCGCAGCGCTTCGCCGCCGAAGGCGCCGTCGTCGTGCTGTGCGACGTCAATGAAGCGCGCGTGCGCGAAGCCGCCGGCAAGCTTGCCGGCGCCGGCGCCAGCGTCTCCGCCTACCGGGTCGACGTGACCCGCCGCGAAGACGTCGATGCCATGGTGGCTGCGGTGCTGGCCGCGCACGGCCGCATCGACATCCTGGTCAACAACGCCGGCATCACCAAGGACGCGCGCCTGGCCAAGATGACCGAGGCGCAGTTCGATGCCGTGATCGACGTCAACCTGAAGGGCGTCTTCAACTGCGCCCAGGCTGTCGCCACGATCATGACCGAGCAGGGCAAGGGCGTGATCCTGAACGCTTCCAGCGTGGTCGGCCTGTATGGCAACTTCGGCCAGACCAACTATGCCGCCAGCAAGTTCGGCGTGATCGGCTTCACCAAGACCTGGGCGCGCGAGCTGGGTCCCAAGGGCGTGCGCGTCAACGCCGTTTGCCCCGGCTTCGTCAATACCGAGATCCTGCAGACCGTGCCCGACAAGGTGCTCGACGGCATGAAGTCGTCGTGCTGGCTGCGCCGGCTGGCCGAGCCGGCCGAGATCGCCAGCATCTACGCCTTCCTGGCCAGCGACGACGCCAGCTATGTCAACGGCGTGGCGATCGAAGCCAGCGGCGGCATGTCGCTCTGACCCTTCCGGTTATTTCCGGCCCGGTCCCCGGCGTCCTGCGGCGCGCACCGCCCCGGGGCGCACGCCCGGGGCCGCAGCGCCGGTGCGGTATCATTCCGGGTCTGCGGCCTGGCCCTCGTGGCCACGGCGCGGCGTGCAGCGCGCCGCCGGCCGGGGCCGTTTGCACCATTTCTCCCACAGGATCCACCGCTGCGCCCGCTCCGTGGCGCCCCGAAGCGGATCCGCGCATTTCTGAAAGTACCGATCGATGCAGTTGCTGTTCGAAGAAGGCGGCGAGATCCGCGCCGGCACCGTGCTGAACCAGCAGGGCGAGGCTTACCAGGTGGAGCTGCCGGCCGGCAAGCGCACCAAGGTCAAGTCGCGCGACGTGCTGCTGCAGTTTGCGCAGCCGTCGGCGATCGAGCTGGTCCGCCAGACCGGCGACATGGTGGCCGAGATCGACCTGGACTTCCTGTGGGAATGCGCCCCCGAGGCCGAGTTCGGCTTTGCCGAGCTGGCCGCCGAGTATTACGGCGCCGAGCCTGGCGCGGTGCAGCAGGCGGCGCTTGCGATGGCGCTGCACGGCAACCCGGTGTACTTCCGCCGCAAGGGGCGTGGCCGCTACCAGCGCGCGCCCGAGGACCAGCTCAAGGCCGCGCTGGCCGCGCTCGAGCGCAAGCGCCAGCAGGCGCTGGTCCAGGCCGAATATGAAGAGCAGCTCAAGGCGCTGACGCTGCCGGAATCGTTCCGCAACAAGGTGCTGCAACTGCTGTTCAAGCCGGACAAGAACAGCCTGGAATACAAGGCCATGGACGCGGCCTGCACCGCGCTCGGCATGACGCCGATGCGGCTGATGGTGGCCGTCGGCGGCGTCGCCAGCGCACGTGCGCTGCACGAGGCCAAGTTCCTCGCCGAGTGCTTTCCGAAGGGCACCGGCTTCCCCGATACCGACGTGCCCGAGCCGCCCGCCGACCTGCCACTGGCCGAGGTCGAGGCGTTCTCGATCGACGACGTCACCACCACGGAGATCGACGATGCGCTGTCGGTGACGAAGCTGCCCGATGGCAAGCTGCGCATCGGCATCCATATCGCCGCGCCCGCGCTGGGTATCCGCCGAGGCGAGGCGCTCGACGTGATCGCGCGCCAGCGCCTGTCTACGGTGTACTTCCCGGGCGACAAGATCACCATGCTGCCCGACCCGGTGGTCGAGCGCTACACGCTGCAGGAAGGCCGGGTTTGCCCGGCCCTGTCGCTGTATGTGACGGTGGACACGACGGTCTGGCTGATCACCGGCAGCGAGACCCGCGCCGAGATGGTGCCGATCTCCGCCAACCTGCGCCACAACCTGCTGGACGATGTCATCACCGAGGCCTCGCTCGCCGACGGCACCGGCGACTACCCGTTCCGCGAGGCGCTGACCCAGCTGTGGCACTTCGCCGGCTACCTGTACGATGAGCGCCAGAAGGCGCGCCTGGCCAGCGGCCTGCGCCCCGAGACACACAACCGCGCCGACTTCAACTTCTACCTCGACGACCAGGACGACGGCAGCCAGCGCGTGCGCATCGAGCAGCGCAAGCGTGGCTCGCCCTTGGACAAGATCGTGGCCGAGCTGATGATCCTGGCCAACAGCACGTGGGGCAAGCTGCTGGCGGACAACGGCGTACCGGGCATCTACCGCACGCAGAAGGCGTGGGGCATGCACCGCACCCGCATGCAGACTTACCCGGCGCCGCACGAAGGCCTGGGCGTGCAGCAGTACGCGTGGAGCACCTCGCCGCTGCGCCGCTACGTCGACCTGGTCAACCAGTGGCAGATCCTGGCGGTGGCGCAGCACGGCGTGACCGCCAAGCTGGTGGCGCCGTTCAAGCCCAAGGACGCCGACCTGCTGGCTGCCGTGGCCGACTTCGAAGGCACTTATGCCGCCTATGCCGACCACCAGTCGACCATGGAGCGCTACTGGTGCCTGCGCTGGCTCAAGCAGGAGAACCGCGAGCGCCTGGTCGCCGCAGTGCTCAAGGAAGGCGCGGTGCGCTTTACCGAGATCCCGCTGGTCACACGCGTGCCCGAGCTGGTCCAGGCGCAGCGCGGCACCCAGGTGCTGCTGGAGATCGGCGAGACCGACGAGATCACGCTGGAAGTCTCGTGCCGCGTGCTGGAAATCTTTGCCGGCGAGGGTGTGTTGCCTGAAGAAGAGCTGGAAAGCGACGAGGAAGCCGCTGAAATGTCAGCCGAAGCCGCTGCCGAGGCTGCTGCGGAAGACGCTGCCGAGCAGGCCGCGGGGGCCTCGGAAGAGGCTGCCGCAGAAGCCCCCGCAGAAGCCGGTGGCAACGTGCCGGCGGAGCCGTCGGCTGAGCGCGACACCGGCGGCACCGCCGCGGGCTGAAGCCTTCGGAAATCGGCGGGGCTCACTTACAATGCCTAGCGGCATTCCCGGCTGGCCGGGAATGCTCGTCAACCAGTCGCCTCGCACCTTCCGAGCCAAATTCCCGCCATCGTGAACGCCGCATTCGCCGCTCCCCGCCACTGGTGGCACGCCAGGTGGCACAACAGCAGTACGCTGGCCAAGGCGCTGGCCATTTCCCTGGTTGTGCATGCGCTGCTGCTGATGGTGCGCGTCGCCGCGCCCGAGGTGTTCGAGATCAAGCGCACCGACTCGCCGCTTGACGTGGTGCTGGTCAATGCCAAGTCGGCGCAAAAGCCGCGCAACCCGACCGCGCTGGCGCAAGCCAACCTCGAAGGCGGCGGCGACCACGACCTGCAGCGCGCCACCACGCCGCTGCCCGCGCAGACCGTGACGCAGGAGGGCGACCTTGTGCGCCAGGTGCAGCGCCGCGTCGAGCAGCTCGAAATGGAGCAGCAACGCCTGCTGACACAGGCACGCGAGGCCGCGCCCGCGGTGCACAGCCAGCCGCTCAAGCCCGGCGAGAAGCGCCAGGACAATCCCCGGCGCGGCCAGGACGAGCGCACCTCGGCCGACGAGATGGCCAAGCTCGAAGCCGAGATCGGCCGCAACCTGGACCACTACGCCAAGCGGCCCAAGCGCTTCCAGCTGACCGCGACCAGCGCGCAGGCGGTCGACTACGCGCAGTACTACGACCGGCTGCGCCGCAAGATCGAGGCGCGCGGCACCACCGATTTCCCGCAGCGCAATGGCAAGCCGCTGTACGGCCAGCTGATCCTGGTGATCAACGTGAACCGGCTCGGCAAGCTCGGCTACAACCGCGACGGCTACAACATCGACGCCATCGACGTGGTCAAGAGCTCGGGCGATCCCGCGCTGGACCGACAGGCCGTGGCGATCGTGCGCGCGGCCGCGCCGTTCGGCGCCTTCACCGCGGAAATGGCGGCACGCCAGGACATCCTGGAAGTCATTTCCACCTTCAAGTTTTCGCGCAGCGGGCTGGAAACCCGGCTGCAGGCACGCTGATGACAACTCCAGACACTACGCCCGACAGCACCCAGAACACGCCGGACCAGTATGTGGTGATCGGCAATCCGATCGCGCACAGCCGTTCGCCGGCGATCCACGCCGCCTTTGCGCGCCAGACCGGCGAAGCGGTGCAGTATGACCGGCTGGAAGCGCCGCTGGACGGGTTTGCCGATACCGTGCGCAAGTTCTTCGCCGACGGCGGTTACGGCTGCAACGTGACGGTGCCGTTCAAGCTGGAGGCCTATGACCTGGCCGACCGCCTGACCGAGCGTGCCGAAGCCGCCGGCGCGGTCAATACGCTGTGGATCGAGGATGGCCTGATCCACGGCGACAACACCGATGGCGTGGGCCTGGTGCGCGATATCCAGGACAACCTCGACACGCTGGTCGAAGGCAAGCGCGTGCTGCTGCTTGGCGCGGGCGGCGCGGCCATGGGTGCGATGCTGCCGCTGATCGAGGCGCGTCCGTCGCGCATCGTGGTGGCCAATCGCACCGCGTCGCGCGCGTCCGACATGCTTGAAGAATTCGTCGAAGCGGCCGACCAGTTCGGCGTGGAGCTGTGGGGCGGCGGCCTCGATGCGCTCGAAGGCCTGTCCGAGGACGAGGCCTGCGACATCGTGATCAACGCCTCGTCGAGCAGCCTGCATGGCGAAGTGCCGCCGCTGCCCGAGTTCCTGCTGGGCGAAGGCGTGCTGGCCTATGACATGATGTACGGTGCCGAGCCGACCGTGTTCCTGCAGTTCGCCGCGCGCTGCGGCGCGCGCACCAGCGACGGCCTGGGCATGCTGGTCGAGCAGGCCGCCGAGGCCTTCTATATCTGGCGCGGCGTGCGTCCCCGCACCGCTCCCGTGCTGGCCGAGCTGCGCGAAGCGCTGCAGGCCGAACGCAAGGGCTGAGCGGGGCGCCGCCAGCCGTGGCCATCCGCAACCGCACGGCCGGCGCTGCCCGCGGCGCTGCTTCCGCCGGCTCGGCGCTCAATCCGCTGCGCTGGCTCGGCTACCTGCTGGGCTGCGTGGTCGCGGGCGTGCTGGCGATGCAGCTGTATTTCTTCGTGCAGATCGCCAGCTGGCAGTACGTCAATCCGTCGAGCACGACCTTCATGCGAGCCGAGCGCTGGCGGCTGTGCGGCTTCAACTTTTGGAGCTGCGGGCTGGAACGCGACTGGGTGCCATACGAGCGCATCTCGCGCAACCTCAAGCGCGCGGTGATCGCCAGCGAGGATGCGGGCTTCGTCAACCATCCCGGCTACGAACTCGACGCCATGCTCGATGCCTGGGAGCGCAACAAGAAGCGCGGCCGCATCGTGCGCGGCGCGTCGACCATCACGCAGCAGCTGGCCAAAAACCTGTTCCTGTCGTCCGAGCAGCATTACCTGCGCAAGGGGCAGGAGCTGGCGATCACGTGGATGCTGGAGTTCTGGCTGGACAAGCAGCGCATCTACGAGATCTACCTGAACTCGGTGGAGTGGGGCGAGGGCGTGTTCGGCGCGCAGGCCGCGGCACAGCACTACTTCCGCACCAATGCCGACAAGCTCAGCATCGGCCAGTCCGCGCGGCTGGCGGCGGCGCTGCCGGCGCCCAAGTGCTTCGACAAGAAGGAGTACTGCGCCAACGTGCGGGTGAATTTCCGCGCCAAGGCGGGGATCATCGCGCGCCGGATGGGCGCGGCGACGCTGCCGGACTGAGGCCCGGCGGGCCTCCGGGACTCAGCTCAGCCACCCCTTGCGGCGGAAATACACCAGCGGGATCGCCGCCGACACCGCCATCAGCGCGATCGCCCACGGATAGCCCGCGGCCCAGTCCAGTTCCGGCATCACCTTGAAGTTCATGCCGTAGATACTCGCGATCAGCGTGGGCGGCATCAATGCCACCGACACCACCGAGAACAGTTTGATGATCTTGTTCTGGTTGATGTTGATGAAACCGACGGTCGCATCCATCAGGAAGTTGATCTTGTCGAACAGGAACGCGGTGTGGTTCTCGATCGAGTCGATGTCGCGCAGGATCTGGCGCGCTTCGTCCTGCTGCTCGGCCGACAGCAGCTGGCTGCGCATCAGGAAGGACACCGCACGGCGCGTGTCCATCACGTTGCGGCGGATGCGGCCGTTCAGGTCTTCCTCGCGGGCGATGGTTTCCAGCACGTCGGCCGCGGCGGCATCGGTCACGTTCTCGGCCAGCACGCGGCGGCTGGCTTCTTCCAGGCGCTCGTAGACTTCTTCGATCGAGTCGGCCGAGTATTCCGCATCGGTCGCGTACAGGTCCATCAGTACATCCTTGGCGTTGCGCACCGAGCCCGGTCGCATGCGCGCGCGCAGCCGCACCAGCCGGAACACCGGCAGGTCTTCGTCGTGGATGGAGAACAGGACGTCCTTGGTCAGCACGAAGGCCACGCGCACGTTGCGCGAGACCTCTTCCTCGGCGAGCAGGAAGTCGGTGCGGATATGGATATTTTCGTCCTCGCCCTCGAAATAGCGCGCCGACGCCTCCAGGTCGCCGAGGTCTTCCAGCTCGGGAAGGGCGACGCCGTAGGCTTCCTTGATCCAGTTCAGCTCTTCGTCGTCAGGGTTGACGACATCGATCCAGATCGGCTTGTGCTGCAGCAGCTCATTGCGCTCGTCGACTTGCTCCTGGGCAAGCCGGCCTTTCTGCAGGACGAACAGGTTGATCATCCCCGGGATTCCTTATTGCTGATTTGCGACGAAAAACAATGACAAGCGCGAAGACAAGCGCAGGCGGCTCGCCGCATCCCAGGTATTGCGTCATGCCCCGTCATGGCCCAGCGGCAAGCCGCGAAAGGCCGGGCCACGGGCAAGCGTGATCGCGCTGTCCCGCGGCTGCGCGAGAGCAGGGCGGACAAGGCGATGGCGTTTGCCTGGGTTGGCTGGCTAGCCGGGAGAGGGAAGATCCGCCACGGCAGGGCGCGCATGGCGGCGCCGCCGGTGGCACGGAAAGACACTCGCCCGCAGTTCTGACTGCGGGCAAGGCCGACGAAGCGCGGAGCCGGGTGCTCCGGGCAGGTCGTCGTTACGCAGCCCGCAGTGACATGGCATTCGCAGTGGCCGCATGACTGCGCCAACTCGAACACCCGATGCTACTGCCCACGTAATTTCTCCGGGATTGTGATGGCCGCGAGTGTAGCCCAACGAAGGGGCGCTTGTTAAGTGAAATCTCCGCGAAGTCGGCGCGGCAGGCGGCGTGGCCGTTGTGCTCCGCCCCCCAGGCGGGCTCAGCCCATGGCACCGCGCAGCCGGCGCCACAACAGCGGCGCCAGCATCACCGAGGACAGGGCCATGAACATCAGCACGATGGCGGCGTAGTCCTGCCAGTGCGGCAGCTCGCCCAGCAGCCACATGCCCGAGAAGACGCCGACCACCGGGATGAACATGATCGACAGGCTCGACACCACCGGCGGCAGGCTGCGCGCCAGCCCGAACCAGACCAGGTGGCAGAAGGCGAAGACCACCACCGCGTTGTAGGCGATCGCACCCCATTCGACGGCGGTCGGCATGCGCCACCCGTGCTCCAGCAGCAGCGTGCCGGCGAGCAGGAAGGGCACGGTTGCCAGCAGCATCCAGAAGGTCATGGCGCCGATCGGCACGTCAGTCTGGGTGCGCTTCATCAACTGGGTGCCGAAGCCCCAGCCAGCCGCGGCCAGCAGCATCAGCAGCGTGCCGGCAGGGCTGCCGGTCAGCGCGCTGATTTCGCCCGACAGCAGCAGCACCGTGCCCGCCAGCGCGCAGCCGATGCCAATCCAGGCCCAGCCGCCGATGCGTTCGCGGAAGAAGACCAGGCCCCACACCACGGCCCAGATCGGCATGGTGTAGCCGAGGATGGCGGCACGTCCCGACGACAGCATCTTGACCGCGCAGATGGCGAACAGGTGCCACACCACCATGTTGGGCAGGGCAAGGCGGAACACCGTGCCCCATTCGCGCCGCGGCACCGCCAGCGAATCGCCGCGCAGGCGCAGCGCCAGGCCCAGCGCGACCACGCCGCCGGCCATGCACAGCAGGCGGAAGCCCATCGGCGGAAAATGCGCAACCCCGACCTTCATGATGGGCCAGTTGATGCCCCAGGCGAGGGTCAGCACGACAAGCAGGAAAATACCGCGGCGATCGAGAGACATGACTGCAGGATGGCGGCTGTGCGCGATGCCGCTCTTTGTTTTGAGAGGAAGCGCAAAACGATAGCACGCAGCGGGTAAAATTGCCGGAAACGACATATGCTGCAGGGATGAAAGGTTTTCACGCCGCTGCGGCCAACCGTGCCGGCCTGGGACTTGGATGTCCCATGAGGCGCCGGCGCCACCAGGAAATTTCGAGCATCCCATGACTTTCACCGAGCAGCTTGCTGCCGCCTGGCAGCGCAACGATTCCCTTCTGTGCGTCGGGCTCGACCCTGATCCGCAGAAGCTGCCGCTGTCGCTGACCGGCACGGGCGGCGCCATCTTCTCGTTCTGCCGCGAGATCGTCGATGCCACCGCCGACCTGGTTTGCGCCTTCAAGCCGCAGATCGCGTATTTCCATTCGCAGCGCGCCGAAGACCAGCTCGAGCAGCTGATCCACTACATCCACGACGCCCACCCCGGCATCCCGGTGATCCTGGACGCCAAGCGCGGCGATATCGGCTCGACCGCCGAGCACTATGCGCTGGAAGCATTCGAGCGCTACCGCGCCGACGCAGTCACGGTCAGCCCGTACATGGGCTTCGATTCGATGCAGCCGTACCTGGCCTACCCGGACCGCGGGGTGATCGTGCTGTGCCGCACTTCCAACCCCGGCGGCTCGGACGTGCAGTTCCTGCAGGTCGAGGGCAAGCCGCTGTACCAGCTGGTGGCCGAGGCCGCGCGCGAGCGCTGGAACACCACCGGCCAGATGGGCCTGGTGGTGGGCGCCACCTTCCCCAACGAGATCGCGCGCGTGCGCCAGATCGTCGGCGACATGCCGCTGCTGATCCCCGGCATCGGCGCGCAGGGGGGCGATATCGAAGCAACGGTCAAGGCCGGGCGTACCGCGGATGGCACCGGCATGATGATCAACTCGTCGCGCGCGATCCTGTACGCCAGCCGCGAGAAGGATTTCGCGGCGGCGGCGCGCAACGTGGCGCTGCAGACGCGGGAGACCATCAATCGCTACCGCCACGGCTGACTGCCGCATGCGGAAGGTTAAAAAAAACCGCGCCAGCTGGCGCGGTTTTTTGTTGGGCTGCAGTGTGGGCTGCGGTTGGGCACCCTGGGACGGCAGGAGCCCTCAGGCCTCATTGCGCAGCAACTCCAGCAACCCCCGCATCGCGTGCTCCGCCGCCTGGCGCCGGATCTGCGCCCGGTCGCCGGGAAAGCGCTGGGTTTCCACGATGGTGGTGATGCGGTTGCTCCAGCCAAAGCACACCATGCCCACCGGTTTCTCCGGCGTGCCGCCGTTGGGGCCGGCCACGCCGGTGATCGCCAGCGAGACCTGCGCGCGGCTGTTCAGCAGCGCCCCTTCCGCCATCGCGCGCGCGACCTCTTCGCTGACGGCACCGTGGTCGCGGATCAGCTTGGCCGGCACGCCCAGCATAGTGGACTTGGCTTCGTTGGAATAGGTGACGAAGCCGCGCTCGAACCAGCCTGAAGAGCCCGAGACATCGGTGATGGCGGCGGCGACCAGTCCGCCGGTACAGGACTCGGCGGTGGCCAGCATCAGGGATTTATCGGCAAGGGCGACGCCGGACTGGACGGCAAGCTGGTCGAGCAGGCGGCTGACTGACATGATGGATTTGGGGTTTGTTGGAAGGGGCGGGACTCAGAACGAGCGCCACAGCGCGAACACCAGCAGCGTGTAGAAGGCCGCGAAGATGTCGTCGAACATCACGCCGAAGCCGCCGCGCAGGCCGGGGCCCTTGAGCGTGCGGTCGTAGTAGCCAATCGGCGCGGGCTTGGCGATATCGAACAGCCGGAACCACAGGAAGGCGGCGAACTGCCCCCAGAATCCGGTCGGCGTGACAAAGGCCAGCACCAGCCAGAACGCGATGATCTCGTCCCACACCATGCTGCCATGGTCATGCACGCCCATGTCGCGCGCGGTTTTGGCGCAGGCCCAAAGGCCCAGCAGGAAGCCGCCGCCTACCACCCATAGCCAGGTGGTCGGCTCGATCCACAGCGACACCACCACGAACGACAGCCACGCGTAGAGCGTGCCGACCGTGCCGGGGCTGACCGGCGACAGGCCCGAGCCGAAGCCGAAGGCGATCAGGTGGGCCGGATGCGCCAGCATGAAGCGCGCCGTCGGGCGCGTGACCTTGACGGTCTGGCCGGCTTCCAGGGTCATGGCGGGATCGCGGGGTGCGGCCCCGGACGGGATGGTGGACATCAAGGTTGGCTCGTGTGATGCGGATGCTGCTTATGGTTATGGCCGGCTTGCTGCGGCAACTGCTGCTTTCAGTGCTGCAAAAGGCGGGACTCCGGTTCCCGCGCGGCGCGCCGATGCCGGCATCATGACACGCCTGTGCCCCGGTGTCAGGAGGAGGCGAAGTGGTCGAAGCTGGCGCCGGTGTAGCGCGTGGGGTTGCCGGCATGGTCGACCAGGCGCAGGCCCGGCTCCGATGTGATCGCACCGACTCGCGTCAGCGGCAACGCCAGCCGTTCGCTGATTGCGGCGAGCGCATCGCGGTTGCCCGCCGGGGCGGTGAAGCACAGCTCGTAGTCGTCCCCGCCCGCCAAGACGCATTCACGCTGGATCGCCTCCGGCTGGCTGGCCAGCACCGCCGAGCGCGGCAGGGCGTCGACATCGACCAGCGCGCCCACCTGCGAGCGTGCCAGGATATGGCCAAGGTCGCCGATCAGGCCGTCGGAGATGTCGAGTGCTGCATGCGCTACGCCGCGCAGGGCCATGCCCAGTGCCACGCGCGGTGTCGGCGTGTCCATGCGCGGGCGTACCTGGGTGAAGTCGGGCTCGGGCAGCAGCCATTCTCCACGGCAGTCGCCCAGTGCGAGGCGCGCGTCGCCAAGCGTGCCGGAGATCCAGATATCGTCGCCCGGGCGTGCCGCGTCGCGGCGCAGCGCCGCGCGGTGCGGGACATCGCCGAACACGGTCAGCGACAGCGTCAGCGGACCGCGCGTGGTGTCGCCGCCGACCAGCTCGCAGCCGTGGGCGTCGGCCAGGGCCAGCATGCCGTCGGCCAGCTCGGCCAGCCATGCCGGGTCGGCCTCGGGCAGGGCTAGCGCCAGCGTGAAGGCGCGCGGCTCGGCCCCCATCGCGGCGAGGTCGGACAGGTTGACCGCCAGCGCCTTGTGGCCCAGCGCGCGTGGCGCCACGTCGGCAAAGAAATGGCGGCCGCTGACCAGCATGTCGGTGCTGATGGCGAGGTGATGGCCCGGGCGGCCTTCGATCAGTGCGCAGTCGTCGCCCACGCCGAGTGCGGCTTTGTGCACCGGACGCGTGAAATAGCGGCGAATCAGGTCGAACTCTGAAAGGGGAGCGGTCTGGGCGTCGGACATCGCGGCGAACTGGCAGTGGACAGGTGTTTGCCCGGCCGGCAGGCACCGGAGGGACGGAAGGACTCGGAAGGGCGCATCAGGATGCGGCGCCGGCAGCGTTTCAGCAAGATACTGCCGCGCACGACAGCCATGACCGCAGCGAGTCACCAGCCATGCGCCGGGCGGCGCTACGCTTGCTGGTGTTGCCCCGCTGGATGGGGCATATTGTACCGAATAGCAAAGGTGCCCCAAGCAAAAGGCTTATTGTGAAATAGTATTTCACTATATAAAATGCTGGGTTCCAAAGGAAGAGAAGGGCGGACACGTGGAGCCGGTCCGCCGATCGTCCCCGCCAGTCAATGACGGCTCCACCGATTGGAAAATGCGCCGATGACCAGCCCTCAGCAGTCCCCGTCCCAAGACGATCTGAAACAGCAGCAGCGTGAGGCGCTGCGCAAAGCGGCGCTCGAGTACCACGAGTTTCCGACCCCCGGCAAGATTTCCGTCACCCCGACCAAGCCGCTGTCGAACCAGCGCGACCTGGCACTGGCCTACTCGCCGGGCGTGGCCGCGGCCTGTGAAGAGATCGTGGTCGACCAGGCCAATTCCTTCCGCTATACCGCGCGCGGCAACCTCGTCGCGGTGATCACCAACGGCACCGCCGTGCTCGGCCTGGGCGACATCGGCGCCGCGGCCTCCAAGCCCGTGATGGAAGGCAAGGGCGGCCTGTTCAAGAAGTTTGCCGGTATCGACGTGTTCGATATCGAAATCGACGAGAAGGACCCGGAAAAGCTGGTCCAGATCATCGCCGCGCTGGAGCCCACCTTCGGCGGCATCAACCTGGAAGACATCAAGGCACCGGAGTGCTTCTACGTCGAGCGCAAGCTGCGCGAGAAGATGAAGATTCCCGTCTTCCACGACGACCAGCACGGCACCGCAATCGTGGTGGCCGCGGCCGTGATCAACGGCCTGAAGGTGGTCGGCAAGGACATCAGCAAGGTCAAGCTGGTCGCCTCGGGCGCCGGCGCCGCCGCGCTGGCCTGCCTGGACCTGCTGGTCGACATCGGCCTGCCCATCGAGAACATCTGGGTGACCGACCTGGCCGGCGTGGTCTATGAAGGCCGTACCGAGCTGATGGATCCGGAAAAGGCCCGTTTCTCGCAGAAAACCGACAAGCGCAAGCTGGGTGAGGTCATCGACGGCGCCGACATCTTCCTGGGCCTGTCCGCCGCGGGCGTGCTCAAGCAGGACATGGTCCAGCGCATGGCCGACAAGCCGCTGGTGCTGGCGCTGGCCAACCCGAACCCGGAAATCGCGCCCGAGCTGGTCAAGGAAGTCCGCCCGGACGCCGTGATGGCCACCGGCCGCACCGACTACCCGAACCAGGTCAACAACGTCCTGTGCTTCCCGTTCATCTTCCGTGGCGCGCTGGACTGCGGCGCCACCACCATCACGCGCGAGATGGAGATCGCCGCGGCCAACGCGCTGGCCGAGCTGGCGCGCCAGGAGCAGAGCGACATCGTTGCCAGCGCCTATGGCATCCAGGACCTGTCGTTCGGCCCCGAGTACCTGATCCCGAAGCCGTTCGATCCGCGCCTGATCGTCAAGGTGGCGCCGGCCGTGGCCGAAGCCGCGATGAAGTCGGGCGTGGCCGCCCGTCCGATCGAGGACATGGACGCCTACCGCCTGCAACTGCAGCAGTTCGTGTACCACTCCGGCACGCTGATGAAGCCGATCTACGCCGCCGCGCGCAAGGTCGAGATGGAGAAGAAGCGCATCGTCTTTGCCGAGGGCGAAGAAGAGCGCGTGCTGCGCGCCGTGCAGGTGATCGTCGATGAAAAGCTGGCCAACCCGATCCTGATCGGCCGCCCGGCCGTGCTGCAGCACCGCATCGAGCGCTTCGGCCTGCGCCTGCGCGCCGGCGTCGACTTCACTGTGGTCAATCCCGAGCACGACGAGCGCTTCCGCGACTACTCCGACGCGTATTACCGCATGATGGCGCGCCAGGGCATCACGCCCCAGTACGCCAAGCTGGAACTGCGCCGCCGCACCACGCTGATCGGCGCCATGCTGGTCAAGCAGGGCGAGGCCGACGGCATGATCTGCGGCACCGTCAGCACCACCGCGGCGCACCTGCGCTACATCGACCAGGTGCTGGGCGGCACCGGCAAGGTCTACGCGGCCATGAACGGCCTGGTGCTGCCGGGCCGCCAGATCTTCCTGGTCGACACCCACGTCAACGTGGACCCGACCGCCGAGGAGCTGGCCGAGATCACGCTGATGGCTGCCGAAGAACTGAAGCGCTTCGGTATCGAGCCCAAGGTCGGCCTGCTGTCGCACTCGAACTTCGGCACGTCCGAGGCGCCTTCGGCCCGCAAGATGCGCGATACGCTCGCCATCCTGCGCGAGCGCGCGCCGGAACTCGAAGTCGACGGTGAAATGCACGGCGACAGCGCGCTCGACCAGAAGCTGCGCGACCGGCTGGTGCCGGACAGCACGCTGCAGGGCGAAGCCAACCTGCTGGTGTGCCCGAACATCGACGCCGCCAATATCTCGTACAACCTGCTCAAGGTTGCCGCGGGCAACAACGTGGCGATCGGCCCGATCCTGCTGGGCGTGAAGGCGCCGGTGCATATCCTGACGCCGTCGGCGACGGTGCGCCGCATCGTCAACATGACCTCGCTGGTGGTGGTGGACGCTGCTGCCAAGCGTTAAGCCTGCTGCGTTGCAGCGGTTGCGGAAAAGCCGGGTTCGCCCGGCTTTTTTGTCGCTTGGCGGTGACGGTTAGTATGCGCACACATACGCTTAACATATTGAAACAATTGAAGAAATCCCGCTGCGCCGGGGCCGGGATTGATTAATTGCGTGCATGCGCGTAACCTTACGCCTTTGATACAGGCGCTCGCCATGAGCGCCCCGGTGCGGTTGGCATCCGGCGCGTGAATTGAAAGGCGCGCAAGGTTTGCCGGCCAGGGTGGCCCGGACAGATCGTCTACCCAAACAGCGGCAGGCTCGATTTCCGGTTCAACCTAGACAAGCAACGTGGTTTCCCAAGTACCCTTGATGCAGCAGGCAGCGCGGATGCTGGCCCGGTCGATGACCGGCGCGGCGTTGGTGCTGGCCCTGGCGCAGCCCGCGCTGGCGCGCCAGGCGCAGACCGAAGGCATGGGAACCATTGCGGTGCAGCAGTTGCCCAACGAAGCACGGCAGACCCTGGAGCGCATCGAAGCCGGCGGCCCGTTTCCGTATGACAAGGACGGAACCAGGTTCGGCAACTACGAACGCCTGCTGCCGCAAAAAGAACGCGGCTACTACCGCGAGTACACGGTAAAGAGCGCCAGAAGCCGGAACCGGGGAGCCAGGCGGATCGTATGCGGCGGGGAACAGCGCGCTGCCAACGATTGTTACTACACGGAAGACCACTACAACAGCTTCAAACGGATACTCAAATGATGACTGACATTTTCGGATTGGGCGACGCCCTTGCCGCCCGCGAAGAGCGCGGCGCCGGAGATGGCTGGCAGCGGGCCCAGCAGCAGGCCCAGAACCTATACGACAACGTGCTGACGATGCCGCAGCGCCAAGAGCTCACGCACAAACTCCCGCCCGCGAACGCGCCCGTGGCCATGCCGGCCGGTGCAGGCTGGGCTGACGGCACCAGCGAGGGGGCCATGAACCTGTTCAAGACGGTGCGTCCGAACATCGTCCAGTCGATCCGCGCCTTCCGCGTGCCCGAGCTGGCCCAGGCGGCCGCCGATCTCGGCCAGCATTTCCTGTATGCCAACTGCGCGCATTGCGCCAGCAAGGCCGAGGTTCTGGAAACGATCGCAACGTCGTTTATCTTTCCCAAGCATTTCGGCAAGAACTTCGATGCGCTGGCGGACTGCCTGACCGACCTGATCTACAAGGCTGGCCCGCAGCCGGGCTTTGTCATCGTTCTGGAAGGCCTGCCGATTGCGCAGAAGTTCGACAAGGAAGGGCGCGAGGTGCTGCTCGACGTGTTTCGCGATGCCGCCGAGTTCTGGGGCGAGCGTAAGGTGCAGTTCCGGGTGTTCTACTCGTTCGCCTGAGCGCCGGTACCGTTCCATACAAGCAAAAAGCCCGCAATTGCGGGCTTTTTGCTTGTATGCGCGCGGCGCGTGCCGGCCTCACTCCTGCGCAGGGACATGCCCGTGCGGCGTCAGCCGGTCGATCAGCTCGGGCAGGCCCTCGCTCAGTTGCGCTGCCACGTCCTCCTGCGACATCCCGGTCGACTGTGCCAGCGAGTCCAGCGCCCCGGTCCCGCCCAGCGCGTCGCTCAGCGCCGAAGGCGTGACCGGCTGGTTGGCGCCGGTGCCGATCCACGAATCCACCTGCTCGCCCAGCCCCGCCTGCGCCAGGATCTGCTGCAGCGCGCCGATGCCGCCTGCGGCAGCGCCCAGCGCCTGGCTGTTGGCCGGGGCGCCACCCTGGCCGCCAAGCAGCCCGCCGAGCAGGGAGCCAAGGTCGAGCCCGCCGGTGGCGCCGGGCGCGCTGGCATTGCCGCCGATCATGCCGCCCAGCAGCCCGCCAAGGCTGCCCAGTCCACCGAGCCCATCGTCGACCGGCGCTGCGGAGCCGCTTTCCTGGCTGCGGTTGCGCATGGCCAGCATTGCCAGCAGGCCGAGCGCCATCATCAGCTTCGGATTGAGCCCGCCGGCGCTGCCTTCTTCGCCGCGGGCATTGCCCAGTTGTCCGAGCACGCCGCCCAGCACGCTATCGAGTAGTCCCATGGTCGACTCCTTCAGTCAAGGTTGGCGCTGGCCGGATGGCCGCCGCCGTCAGAATCCGCCAAGCAAGGCGTTGAGCGTGGAAAGGCAGGCCAGCCCGGCGGTCTCTGTGCGCAGGATGCGCGGGCCGAGCGACACGCCGGTGAAGCCGGCTTGCCGCGCCGCTTGTTCTTCATCGGGCGACAGCCCGCCTTCCGGTCCGATCAGCAGCGTGACGCCATCGGCGAGCAGGGCGTCGCGGTGCTCGGCAATATAGGCCGGCAGCGACTGCTCGGCCCGCGGCGATACCAGCAGCCGTGCACCGGCGCCGCTGCCTGACTGCGCCAGCCACGTCTCAAAGTTAGCGACCGGGGCCACTGCCGGCAAGCGATTGCGCCCGCATTGTTCGCAGGCGGCCTGCACCAGCGCCTGCCAGTGCGCCTGGCGCTTGTGCGCGCGGTCACCGGCGAGGCGCACCACCGAGCGGTTGGCCTGCAGGGGCTGGATCGCGGCGACACCGAGTTCTACCGCTTTCTCGATCAGCCAGTCCATCTTGTCGCCGCCGGCCAGCCCTTGCGCCAGCGTGACGCGGAAGGGCAGCTCGGCCTCGGCCGCGTCGTGCGCGCCGATGCGCGCCAGCGCATGGCGCTTGCCCAGTTCAAGCAGGGTGGCGGCGTGGCTGCCGCCGCGACCGTCGAACAGCGTGATGGCGTCACCGGGCGCCAGGCGCAGCACCTGGGCGTGGCGTACCACCGGTTCGGGCAGCGGAAATTCGGCTTCGGCGGCCAGGACCGTGTCCGTGCCGCCGACAAAGAAACGCGGAGCCATCAGCTTGCCTTGCCCCCGTTCGGATCGAGCGGCTTGCCGAAGCCCCAGCGGTACCCGTCCGGGTCCTCGACCATGCAGTAGCGGTCGCCCCAGAACTGGTCGGCGGGGGCCATCAGGCTGACGGCGCCGGCGTCGACCGCGCGCTGGTGCATCGCGTCGACATCGTCGCAGTAGACATAGAAGGTTTGCGGGCATTCCACGCCCAGCGAGCGGGGCGTGCGGGCGGTGCTGCCCCAGGCGCCTTCGGGTGCGAACATCACCACCAGGTCGCCCTGGTAGTGCATTTCGGCATGGGTCGGCACGCCGTTTTCATCGACCACGTTGCCGGCGGCAAAGCCGAAGGCGCGGCTGTAGAAGTCCAGTGCGGCGCGCCCGTTGGCGACGGTCAGGTAGGGGGTGAGCCAGGGGGTGTTGGCCGGTCTGCTCATGATCGTCTCCTGTCTGCGGGAAACCCGGCGCGGTCTGTCACTCGTCTGTTGCCGAGCCGGCCCGCGCGGTGCGAGTGTGCATCTTACGCGCGTGGCGGTGCGCTGTCGAAGTCGGCGCAGCGCTACGTGCACAGCCACCCGGGTGATCCCCGAGCCATGCCCGCTGCCGGTGTCCGGGAGTCCGGAAAACCCCTTAGCTTCTGTTAAAATTGCGGTTTTCCCGCCGACAGGCTCACGCCCGCCCGCGTCCAAGCTCACGTCCAAGACCGCACGAATGTCCGCCCTAGCCCATCCCGCCACGAGTCCCTTCGCTTCCCAGCCCGCCAAGCTGATGGCCGATGCCATCCGCGTGCTTGCCATGGACGCCGTCCAGCAGGCCAATTCCGGCCACCCCGGTGCGCCGATGGGCATGGCGGATATCGCCGTGGCGCTGTGGGGCCGGCACCTGAAGCACAACCCGGCCAACCCGCACTGGGCCGACCGCGACCGCTTCGTGCTGTCGAACGGCCACGGCTCGATGCTGATCTATTCGCTGCTGCACCTGAGCGGCTATGACCTGCCGGTCGAAGAGCTGAAGAACTTCCGCCAGCTGCACAGCAAGACCGCCGGCCACCCGGAATACGGCATCACCCCGGGCGTGGAGACCACCACCGGCCCGCTCGGCCAGGGCATCACCAACGCGGTCGGCATGGCGCTGGCCGAACGCCTGCTGGGCGAAGAATTCAACCGCCCCGGTTTCGATATCGTCAACCACCACACCTACGTCTTCCTGGGCGATGGCTGCCTGATGGAAGGCATCTCGCACGAGGCTTGTTCGCTGGCCGGCACGCTGAAGCTTAATAAGCTGATTGCGCTGTGGGACGACAACGGCATCTCGATCGACGGCGACGTCGTGCACTGGTTCAACGACGACACCCCGAAGCGCTTCGAAGCCTACGGCTGGAAGGTGATCCGCGGCATCGACGGCCATGACGTTACCGCCGTCGACCTGGCGATCTCGCAGGCCAAGGCCAGCGACAAGCCGACCCTGATCTGCTGCCGCACCAAGATCGGCAAGGGCGCGCCCAACAAGGAAGGCGGCCACGACGTGCACGGCGCGCCGCTGGGCGGCGCCGAAGTGCTGGCCACGCGCGAGGCGCTGGGCTGGGCCCATGCCCCGTTCGAAGTGCCGGCCGACGTCTATGACGCCTGGGACGCCAAGGCCAACGGCCAGGCGCTGGAGCGTGCCTGGACCGCGCTGTTCGACGCGTACGCCGAGCGCCACCCGTATGAAGCCGGCGAATTCACCCGCCGCATGAAGGGCGAGCTGCCAGGTTCGTTCGACGCCGCCGTCGAGGCTTTCATCGCCAAGTGCGAGGAAAAGGCCGAGACCATCGCCACCCGCAAGGCCAGCCAGAACACCATCGAAGCCTTCGGCCCGGTGCTGCCCGAGTTCCTCGGCGGCTCGGCCGACCTGACCGGCTCGAACCTGACCAACTGGTCGGGCAGCAAGGCCGTGCGCGTGGACGCCTGGGGCAACCACATCAACTACGGCGTGCGCGAGTTCGGCATGAGCGCCATCATGAACGGCATCACGCTGCATGGCGGCTACATCCCCTACGGCGCGACCTTCCTGACCTTCTCGGACTACAGCCGCAATGCGCTGCGCATGGCGGCGCTGATGAAGATCCGCTCGCTGTTCGTGTTCACCCATGATTCGATCGGCCTGGGCGAAGACGGCCCGACGCACCAGTCGATCGAGCATGTCGCCAGCCTGCGCCTGATCCCCAACATGGACGTCTGGCGTACCGCCGACACCACCGAGACCGCGGTGGCCTGGGCCGAGGCGATCCGCCGCGAGAATGGCCCGAGCTGCCTGATCTTCAGCCGCCAGAACCTGCCGTTCCAGCAGCGCGACGACGCCACCCGCGCCAATATCGCGCGCGGCGGCTACGTGCTGCGCGACAGCGTCAACGCCAGCACCGGCCGTCCGGACGCCGTGATCATGGCGACCGGCTCGGAAGTGGGCCTGGCGGTTGGCGCGGCAGACGCGCTGGCAGCGGAAGGCGTGCATGTGCGCGTGGTCTCGATCCCGGCGACCACCGTGTTCGACAAGCAGGACACCGCCTACAAGGCCAGCGTGCTGCCGGCCGGCGTGCCGCGCGTGGCGGTCGAGGCGGGCGTGACGGACTTCTGGTGGAAGTACCAGGTCCAAGCGGTAGTGGGCATCGACACCTTCGGCGAATCGGCCCCGGCCGGCGTGCTGTTCAAGCACTTCGGCTTCACCGTCGACAACGTCGTGCGTACGGTGAAAGACACCCTTATCTAAGCATCCGGGCGCTGCAACCGCGCGGTGCGCCGCGCGGCAGCAGCGGCGCCCACCGGTTTTCATCGATCCTCAGGAGAGACAGTCATGACCATCAAGATCGGCATCAACGGCTTCGGCCGCATCGGGCGCATGGTGTTCCGCGCCGCCGCCGCCAACTTCAAGGACATCGAAGTCGTTGCCATCAACGACCTGCTCGAGCCCGACTACCTAGCCTACATGCTGAAGTACGACTCGGTGCACGGCCGCTTTGACGGCGAAGTGTCGGTCGACGGCAACACCCTGGTCGTCAACGGCAAGAAGATCCGCCTGACCGCGGTCAAGGATCCGGCCGAGCTGAAGTGGGGTGAAGTCGGCGCCGACGTGGTGATCGAGTCGACCGGCATCTTCCTGACCAAGGAAGGCGCGCAGAAGCACATCGATGCGGGCGCCAAGAAGGTGATCATGTCGGCCCCGTCGAAGGACGACACCCCGATGTTCGTGTACGGCGTGAACCACGAAACGTACAAGGGCGAAGCGATCATCTCCAACGCGAGCTGCACCACCAACTGCCTGGCACCGGTGGCCAAGGTGCTGAACGACAAGTGGGGCATCAAGCGCGGCCTGATGACCACCGTGCACGCTGCCACCGCCACCCAGAAGACCGTTGACGGCCCGTCCAACAAGGACTGGCGCGGCGGCCGCGGCATCCTGGAAAACATCATCCCGTCGTCGACCGGCGCCGCCAAGGCCGTGGGCGTGGTGATCCCGCAGCTAAACAAGAAGCTGACCGGCATGTCGTTCCGCGTGCCGACCTCCGACGTGTCGGTGGTCGACCTGACAGTCGAGCTGGAAAAGTCGGCTTCGTACGAGGAAATCTGCGCCGAGATGAAGGCCCAGAGCCAGGGCGCGCTCAAGGGCGTGCTGGGCTACACCGAAGACAAGGTTGTCGCCACCGACTTCCGCGGCGATGCCCGCACCTCGATCTTCGACGCCGAAGCCGGCATCGCGCTGGACGGCACCTTCATCAAGGTCGTGAGCTGGTATGACAACGAGTGGGGCTACTCGAACAAGTGCCTGGAAATGGCCCGCGTGGTGGCCAAGTAATCCGGCTGTCCTTGCAGCCAATAAAAAACGCGCCTTCGGGCGCGTTTTTTATTGGGCGCGATGGCCGTTCAGGCGCCCTCGCGCGGCGCCAGCGGGCGCGCGTCGACCGCCGCGCCGTCCACCAGGAAGTGGCCGCCGGCGACATGGTGGATCGTACGCAGCGCGTCGTGGCCCTCGAAATGCCAGCGCCCGTTGCTGAACACGCGCGAATCCGCATGCGCGGCTACCACCTCACCGAGGAACAGGTCATAGGTCTGCTGCGTTGCCGGTTCCGGCAGCAGCCTGCATTCGAGCCAGGCCGCGCTGCCTTCCAGCAGCGGCGCGCCGACGACGGTGCCGGCAAAGGTGCCCAGCCCGTAGGCATCGAACTTGTCGATCCCTTGCTGCTCCAGCAGGGCCAGCCCGGAGCTGGAGCCAAGCGCTTCGGTCAGGTCGACCTGGCTGACGGTGGGCACCTGCAGCACGAATTCGCCGCTATCTTCCAGCAGGCGCCGGGTCCAGGTGCTCTTGTCCAGCACCACCGCAACCTTGGGCGGCGCGAAATCCAGCGGCATTGCCCACGCGGCGGCCATGATGTTGCGCTTGCCGCCCGCGGCCGCGCTGACCAGCACGGTCGGGCCATGGTTGAGCAGCCGGTAGGCCTTGGGCAGTTCGACAGGAAGGCGGTAATGGTCGGTGCGGGAGTCAGGCATGATGGCGGACGCGTTCGCGGCCTGGGAAAAGAATGACAAAAATGGGATGGTGACCCCCAATATACGCCGATGCCCAAGGCTCTGCTGCGGCACGGAAAGTATGCGTATATGAGACCAACTTCATAAAAATGACCTCATTTTTCAGAAATGTGACAAGGTTTGGCGCTCCGAAAATGCCGAATTTGCTTTCCGAGCTTGTTTTTTCCTCTTACACTATCAAGATGCCGTTGAACTCTGATGTGCAGCCAGTGCAAGTGGTGGGGCCATCTTTGCTAAGAAAAATCTGACCTGGGCCTGATCATGGTGAACGTAGACACAAAGCTTTTAGTGATCTTCACCGAGCTGCTGAGTAAGCGAAACGCCACCTACGTCGCGGAGAAGATGCACATGACCGCGCCGGCGGTATCGCATTCGCTGGGCCGGTTGCGCGAGATTTTTGATGATCCGCTCTTCATCCGCGTTCCCCACGGCCTGACGCCCACCCCCCGCGCGCTGGAGCTGGGCCCCAAGATCCGCGACATGCTGGACCTGTGGTCGTCGATCAACGAAGGCGACGCCGATAATTTCGATCCCGCGGTGGCCACCGGCACGCTGAGCATCGGCTTTGCCGCCGAGCTGGGCGACACGGTGTTCAACCGCTTCGTGCTGCGCATCAAGCAGCTGGCGCCGGACCTGCATATCAAGCTGGTCGAGTCCCATTCCTGGGAAGCCGACGTGGCCTCGATGCGCGCCAATGAGCTGGACCTGGCGTTTTCCCCGTTCCCGACCCGGCATCCGGAAATCGTCGAGGAAATGGTGACGTCGCTGAACCTGTGGGTGTGCGCGCGCAAGAACCACCCGGTGCTGAAGAACCACTGCACGCTCGAGCAATACCTGGACTGCGGCCATATCTTCATGGCGCATTCCGGCGGCGCGGGCCGCCCGGCGCCGTCGCTGATCCCGCTCGACTACGCGCTGCAGCAGCGCGGCCTCAAGCGCAATGCGACGCTGACGGTGCATTCGTGGCGGGCGCAGGCCGAGATGGCCGCGCAGACCGACATGATCTTCACTGTCAATGCGCTGACCAAGGACATGGCCTGCGAAACCTACGGCCTGAAGGCGTTCCCGCTGCCGGCTGAACTCAATACCACGGTCGGCCTGAACATGTTCTGGCACCGCAGCCGCAACACCCATCCGATGCTGGTATGGGCGCGCAACCTGTTCCGCCAGGTGGTGGCCGAGTTTGTCGGCCTGTCGGCGTCGCGCCCGTCGCGCGTGGTTGCTGCAGACGACCTGCAGGCGCTGCGCGAGCCCTGAACCAGGGCATGCCCATAAAAAAACCGGCGCCTGGCGCCGGTTTTTGTTTTGCCGGATGCGCTACGCGGTGCGTGCGCCGGCTTATCGTTTGGGTCTGTGGGGACAGTCGGTCTTCGTGCAGTTGCCGTACAGCGACAGTGCATGTTCCTGCAGGGTAAAGCCGCGCTCGCGCGCAATGCTTTGCTGGCGATGCTCGATCTCGGAGTCGAAGAACTCCTCGACGCGGCCGCAATCGAGGCAGACCAGGTGGTCGTGGTGCTTGCCTTCGTTGAGTTCGAAAATGGCCTTGCCGGATTCGAAGTTGTTGCGCGACAGCAGGCCTGCCTGTTCGAACTGGGTGAGCACGCGGTAGACGGTTGCGAGGCCGATATCCATATGCTCGTTCAGCAGGATACGGTAGACGTCTTCCGCGCTCAGGTGCCGCTGTTCGCTGGTCTGAAAAATTTCAAGAATCTTCAGCCTGGGCACGGTCGCCTTCAGGCCGATATTCTTGAGGTCCGCCGGACTCGGCATGGGCGTGACTCCCTAGAGTACAATGTCTGGATAGTTGAATCATAAGGGTTTTGACAGCAAAAGTCGCCCGCGGTGCCGCATGCCATGTGGGCAACGCGCCTCAGGCATTTGCCGTCGGTCCCATGTGGTTGCCGCGGCAGGCGCCCCGTGCGCATGTGGTGTAGCCGGCTCTTGCAGCGCTTGCTGCGCCGGTCTTCCGCGGTACTTTCCGTACTTTCCCTTTCCCTCCCGGAAGCGAGATACATGCGTTATATCCGTTCGTCCGCCATGCGCCCGACGCTGGTTGTCTCCCTGCTGGCCGCGGCTCTGCTGGCCGGCGCCTGCTCGGCCTACGATTCCACCTCGCGCAAGGTAGCCAACGCCATCACGCCGTACCGGATCAATATCGTGCAGGGCAACTTCGTGTCCCGCGAGGCCGCTTCGCAACTGCGCGAAGGCATGACGCGCGAGCAGGTCAAGTTCCTGCTCGGCACGCCGCTGTTGACCGATGTGTTCCACGCCAACCGCTGGGACTATGTGTTCTCGTTCCGCCGCGGCAATACCCCGGTGGTGCAGCAGCGCCGCTATACGGTCTTTTTCGATGGCGACCGCCTGGTCAAGTTTGGTGGCGACGAACTGCCGTCCGAATACGAGCTGATCGCCGAAATTGACGGCATGAAGAAGGCGCTGAAGGACCAGACCCCGGGCAAGGTGTCCACCAGCAGCACGGCCGCTGCCCAGGCTGAGCCGCAGACCACCGTGGAAAACTTCGTGCCGCGGCAGGCGGCCGAGCCGGCCGCCGCGCCGGCACAGGCGCCCGCTGCATCTGCCGCCCCCGCGGCTGAAGCGCCGCCGGCTGCGGCCCCCGCCCCCGCCCAGGCCACCGCGCCCGCCGAAGCGTCCAAGGCCAACTGAGCCGCCATCCGCGGCTTGCCATCTGTTCCCGGGCCGGTCAGCCATGACCGGCCCATTCACTTTTCGCGTATTGCGCACATTCCGCTGAGCCAGACACCATGAACATCGCCATCGCAGGCGCATCCGGCCGCATGGGCCGCATGCTGATCGAACAAGTGTTGAACACCGAGGGCGTGAAGCTGTCGGGCGCGCTCGACCTGCCGGGCTCGCCGGCACTGGGCCAGGACGCGGGCCTGTTCCTCGGCCGCAACACCGGCGTGGCGATCACGGCGGACCTGGAAGCCGGCCTGGCCGCTGCGGATTGCCTGATCGACTTCACCCGTCCGGAAGGCACGCTGGCGCACCTGGCCGTGGCGAAGAAGCTGGGCGTCAGGATGGTGGTCGGCACTACCGGCTTCGACGACGCCGGCAAGGCCGCGCTGGCCGAAGCCGCCAAGTCCATCGGCATCGTCTTTGCCGCCAACTTCAGCGTCGGCGTCAATGCCACCTTCAAGCTGCTGGAAGTGGCGGCCAAGCTGCTGTCGACCGGCTACGACATCGAAGTGATCGAGGCCCACCACCGCTTCAAGGTCGACGCCCCGTCGGGCACCGCGCTGAAGATGGGTGAAGTGATCGCCGATGCGCTCGGCCGCGACCTGAAGACCTGCGCCGTCTATGCCCGCGAGGGCCATACCGGCGAGCGAGATCCCAATTCGATCGGCTTTGCCACCATCCGCGGCGGCGACATCGTCGGCGACCACACCGTGATGTTTGCCGGCATCGGCGAGCGCATCGAGATCAGCCACAAGTCGTCCAGCCGCCAGTCCTATGCCGACGGTGCCGTGCGTTCGGCCCGTTTCCTGGCCGACAAGCCCAACGGCCTGTTCGACATGCAGGACGTGCTGGGCCTGAAGTAAGGCGCCCCCGGCGCGGCCAGCGCCGGCGCCACGGTTATAATCGATTGCTTTAGCATTGCTCGCCGGACGGGCGCCCCAGACGGGCGCCCGCCGCCCACATTCCAACGCTTCCCCGGCTGCCGGCAGGCCAGATGCCGCGCAGACGCTGCCCTGATCGTTGCCCTGACTGCTGTCCCGACCATGCAAGACAAATACCTTCCTTCCGCCGTTGAACAAGCCGCCCAGCAGCACTGGCAAGCCATCGACGCCTACCGCGTGTCGGAGCATGCAGCGGGCCCCGACGGCAAGGAAAAGGCCAAGTTCTACGCCTGCTCGATGCTGCCATACCCGTCGGGCAAGCTGCACATGGGCCACGTGCGCAACTACACCATCAACGATGTGATGGCGCGCTACCTGCGCATGAACGGCAACAACGTGCTGATGCCGATGGGCTGGGACGCCTTCGGCATGCCGGCGGAAAACGCCGCGCTGAACAACGGCGTGGCGCCGGCCGCCTGGACCTACGACAACATCGCTTACATGAAGAAGCAGATGCAGTCGATGGGCCTGGCCATCGACTGGTCGCGCGAGGTCGCCACCTGCAGCCCGGACTACTACCGCTGGAATCAGTGGCTGTTCCTGAAGATGCTGGAAAAGGGCATCGCCTACCGCAAGACCGGAACCGTCAACTGGGACCCGGTCGACCAGACTGTGCTGGCCAACGAGCAGGTCATCGACGGCCGCGGCTGGCGCTCGGGCGCGGTGGTGGAAAAGCGCGAGATCCCGATGTACTACCTGCGCATCACCGAGTATGCGGAGGAGCTGCTGGGCGACCTCGACGGCCTGGGCTGGCCCGAGCGCGTCAAGGTAATGCAGCAGAACTGGATCGGCAAGAGCGTGGGCGTGCGCTTCGCCTTCACGCATGACATCCCGGGCGAGGACGGCAAGCCGATCAACGACGGCAAGCTCTACGTCTTCACCACGCGCGCCGACACCATCATGGGCGTGACCTTCTGCGCGGTCGCCGCCGAGCACCCGCTGGCCACGCACGCCGCGCTGAACAACCCCGAACTGGCTGCCTTCATCGACGAATGCAAGCACGGCTCGGTCATGGAAGCCGACATGGCGACCATGGAGAAGAAGGGCATGCCGACCGGCCTGCAGGTCACGCACCCGCTGACCGGCGACAAGGTCGATGTGTGGGTCGGCAACTACGTGCTGATGAGCTACGGCGACGGCGCCGTGATGGGCGTGCCCGCGCACGATGAGCGCGACTTCGCCTTCGCCAACAAGTACAGCCTGCCGATCAAGCAGGTGATCGACGTGAAGGGCCAGCCGTACTCGACCGAAGCCTGGCAGGAATGGTACGGCGACAAGGAAAACGGCACCTGCATCCATAGCGGCAAGTATGACGGCCTCGGCTACCAGGCCGCGGTGGAAGCCATCGCCGCCGACCTGGGCGCGATGGGCCTTGGCGAGAAGAAGACCACCTGGCGCCTGCGCGACTGGGGCATCTCGCGCCAGCGCTACTGGGGCACGCCGATCCCGCTGATCCACTGCGACAGCTGCGGCGTGGTGCCGGTGCCCGAGCAGGACCTGCCGGTGGTGCTGCCCGAAGACCTGGTGCCGGACGGCACCGGCAACCCGCTGGCCAAGGACCCGCGCTTCCTGCAGTGCACCTGCCCGTCGTGCGGCAAGCCCGCGCGCCGCGAGACCGACACGATGGATACCTTCATCGATTCGTGCTGGTACTACATGCGCTATACCTGCCCGGACGCGGCCACCATGGTCGATGCCCGCAACGACTACTGGATGCCGATGGACCAGTACATCGGCGGCATCGAGCACGCGATCCTGCACCTGCTGTACGCGCGCTTCTGGACCAAGGTCATGCGCGACCTGGGCCTGGTCAAGTTCGACGAGCCGTTCACCAACCTGCTGACGCAGGGCATGGTGCTGAACGAGACCTTCTACCGCGAAGACGCCTCGGGCAAGAAGCACTGGTACAACCCGGCCGACGTCGACGTGCAGACCGACGAGCGCGGCCGCCCGGTTGGCGCCGCGCTGAAGGCCGACGGCCAGCCGGTGGTGATCGGCGGCATCGAGAAGATGTCGAAGTCCAAGAACAACGGCATCGACCCGCAGGCGCTGATCGACCAGTACGGCGCCGACACCGCGCGCCTGTTCGTGATGTTCGCCGCGCCGCCCGAGCAGCAGCTGGAGTGGAGCGGCTCGGGCGTGGAGGGCGCCTCGCGCTTCCTGCGCCGTGTGTGGAACTACGGCTACGCCAACGCCGCCGCGTTGCGCGATGGCGCCGGCAGTGCGATCACGGCCGATGACGCCGAGCTGCGCCGCGAGATCCACGGCGTGCTCAAGCAAGCCAACTACGACTACCAGCGCATCCAGTACAACACCGTGGTCTCGGCCACGATGAAGATGCTGAACGCGCTGGAAGACGCCAAGACCGCTTCGCCGGCCGCGCGCCGCGAGTGCTTCGGCATCCTGCTGCGCGTGCTGTACCCGGTGGTGCCGCACATCACCCACGGCCTCTGGGAACAGCTGGGCTTCGCCGCCGAAGCCGGCGGCCTGCTCGACGCCCCGTGGCCGCAGGTCGACGAAGCCGCGCTGGTGCGCAGCGAGATCGAACTGGTGCTGCAGATCAACGGCAAGGTGCGCGGCAGCATTACCGTGCCGGCCAGCGCCGACCGCGCCGCGATCGAGGCCGCCGCCGCCGGCTGCGAGACCGTGGCCAAGTTTGCCGAAGGCAAGGCGCCGAAGAAGATCGTGGTGGTGCCGGGCCGGCTGGTGAACGTGGTGCTGTAACGGGTCAGCGGCCCGGAACCTGACTGAGGAATCGCCAAGAATGAAGCGACTGAACATGGGCCGCCGCAAGGCGCTCGCGGCGATGCTGGCGGTGCCGGCAACGGGCCTGCTGGCCGGCTGCGGCTTCCACATGCGCGGCAATTCGGACTTCGCGTTCAAGCGGCTCTATATCGGGATCCCGCCCAACTCGCTGATGGGCGCGGACCTGCGCCGCGCCATCCGCGGCGGCTCCGACACCCAGGTGGTGGCCGACCAGAAAGAGGCCGACGCGCTGCTGGACGTGCTACAGGACACCCGCACCAAGTCCATCCTGTCGATCACGACCGAGGGCGTGGTGCGCGAATACCGCCTGACGCAGCGCTTCACCTTCCGCCTGCGCGATGCCGCCGGCAAGGAACTGATCGCGCCGTCGCAGCTGGTGCTGACGCGCGACCTGACCTACAACGAAGCCAACACGCTGGCCAAGGACTACGAAGAGCAGCAGCTGTACCGCGACATGCAGCGCGACATCGTGCAGCAGCTGATGCGCCGGCTGGCCGCGGTCAAGGCCATCTGAGCAGGGCAGAGTGACGGCATGCAACTCAAGCTCGACGGGCTCGACGCGCACCTGAAGCAGGCCAGGGCCCGCGGCCTGGCGCCGCTGTATGTGGTGCACGGTGACGAGCACCTGCTGGTGCTGGAGGCCGTGGATCGCCTGCGCGCCACGGCGCGCGAAGCGGGATTTTCCGAGCGCGAGGTGCTGGTGGCCGAGCGCGGCTTCCACTGGGGCCAGCTGGTCGAGGCGCAACAGTCGATGTCGCTGTTCGGCGACCGCAAGATCGTCGAGCTGCGCATCCCTTCGGGCAAGCCCGGCAAGGACGGCGGCGAGGCGCTGCGCGCGGTGGCGGCGCAGCCGTCGCCGGACGTGGTGATGCTGGTGACGCTGCCGCGGCTGGATTTCGCCACTTCCAAGTCGGCGTGGTTCCAGGCGCTGGAAGGCGCCGGCGTGTCGATCAAGGTCGACACGGTGGACCGCACCCGGCTGCCGGCCTGGGTCGGCGAGCGGCTGGCACTGCAGCAGCAGCGCGTCGAGGGCGGCGAGCCTGGGCGGCGCGCGCTGCAGTTTGTCGCCGACAAGGTCGAGGGCAACCTGCTGGCGGCGCACCAGGAAATCCAGAAGCTGGGCCTGCTGTACCCGCCGGGGGAACTGAGCTTCGACCAGGTCCACGACGCGGTGCTGAACGTGGCCCGCTACGACGTTTTCAAGCTGTCCGAGGCGATGCTGTCGGGCGACGTGCCGCGCCTGGTGCGCATGCTCGAAGGGCTGCGCGGCGAGGGCGAGGCGACGGTGCTGGTGCTGTGGGCGCTGACTGAGGAAATTCGCGTATTATCCAAGGTCCGGCAAGGCCTTGCGGCCGGCAAGCCGGCGGGCGTGCTGATGCGCGAACTGCGCGTCTGGGGCCCGCGCGAGCGGCTGGTGCCACAGGCCGCGCAGCGGCTCCAGCTGCCCCGGCTGGAAGCGGCGCTGGCACTGGCGGCGCGGCTGGACCGGCAGGTCAAGGGCCTGTACGACCTGCCGCCACCGGGCGGCGCGCCGCTGCCCGCCGAGCCATGGGACGGTTTGCAGCAGCTGGCGCTGATGATTGCGCGCTAGGGTTTGCTTCCCTGAGGGTTTGCTCCCCTCTCCCGCTTGCGGGAGAGGGGCCGGGGGAGAGGGCAGGCAGGCGGGAAATCTTGCGATATCGCCCGTTGATGCACCGGCCCGCTCCCCCAACCCCTCTCCCGCGCGCGGGAGAGGGGAGGAACACACACTGACGGCCTTCCCCCGGCCACTGACATGAACGAGCTCGACCTCAACCAATACATGGACCGCGTCGGCCGCCAGGCCCGCGCGGCGTCGCGCGCGATGGCGCGTGCCTCCACGGCGGACAAGAACCAGGCGCTGCTGACCATTGCCGCCGCCATCCGCCGCGATGCCGACAAGCTCAAGGCCGTCAATGCGCGCGATGTGGAACGTGCCCGCGCCAACGGCCAGGATGCCGCCTTCGTCGACCGCCTGACGCTGTCGGACAAGGCCATTGCCACCATGGCCGCCGGCCTGGAGCAGATCGCCGCGCTGGCCGACCCGATCGGCGAGATCTCAAACATGAAGTTCCGCCCGACCGGCATCCAGGTCGGCCAGATGCGCGTGCCGCTGGGCGTGATCGGCATCATCTACGAGTCGCGCCCCAACGTGACCATCGATGCCGCGGCGCTGTGCCTGAAGTCGGGCAACGCCACCATCCTGCGAGGCGGATCCGAAGCGATTGAATCCAACACCGCGCTGGCCGCGCTGGTGGCAGAGGGCCTGGCCGCCGCCGGCCTGCCGCCGGAAGCCGTGCAGGTGATCGAGACCACCGACCGCGCCGCGGTCGGCCGCCTGATCACCATGACCGAATTCGTCGACGTGATCGTGCCGCGCGGCGGCAAGAGCCTGATCGCGCGCCTGATGGAAGAAGCGCGCGTGCCGATGATCAAGCACCTGGACGGTATCTGCCACGTCTACATCGACGCCGCCGCCGACCTGGACAAGGCCGTGCGCGTCTGCGACAACGCCAAGACCCAGCGCTACGCGCCATGCAACACCATGGAAACGCTGCTGGTGTCGCGGGACATCGCCGCCACCGCGTTGCCGCCGCTGTGCCGCATCTACCAGGAGAAGGGCGTCGAACTGCGCGTCTGCCCGGCCACCCGCGCCACGCTGGAAGCCGCCGGCTTCAGCGGCCTGGTCGATGCCGCCGAGGAAGACTGGCGCCTGGAATACCTGGCCCCGATCCTCGCCATCAAGACCGTCGCCGGCCTGGATGACGCCGTCGCGCATATCAACGAATACGGATCGCACCACACCGATTCGATCATCACCGAGGACTACTCGGCGGGCATGCGTTTTATCCGCGAGGTCGATTCGGCCAGCGTGATGATCAACGCCTCGACCCGCTTCGCCGACGGTTTCGAATACGGCCTGGGCGCGGAGATCGGCATCTCCAACGACAAGCTGCACGCACGCGGCCCGGTCGGGCTGGAAGGGCTGACCTCGCTCAAGTACGTGGTCTTCGGGCACGGCGAGATCCGGATCTGAAGCTGGACCTGAGGCCGGACCTCAAGCCGGCCCGCCAACAACAATAACAACCGCAAGCCAACGTCTGTCCGCCGATGCTCTGGGTCAAAGCGCTGCATATCGTCTTCGTCGTTTCGTGGTTCGCCGGCCTGTTCTACCTGCCGCGCATCTTCGTCAACCTGGCGATGGAGACCGACGCCGCCAGCACCCAGCGCCTGCTGCTGATGGCGCGCAAGCTGTTCCGCTTCATGACCATGCTGGCGGTGCCGGCGGTGGTGTTCGGGCTGTGGCTGTACCTGGGCTACGGCATCGGCCGCGGCACCGGGCAGGGCTGGATGCATGCCAAGCTGGCGCTGGTGCTGGTGCTGATCGGCTACCACCACGGCTGCGGCGTACTGCTGCGCAAGTTCGAAGGCGGGCGCAATACGCGCTCGCACAAGTTTTATCGCTGGTTCAACGAGCTGCCGGTGCTGGTGCTGCTGGCGGTGGTGATCCTGGTGGTCGTCAAGCCGTTCTGAGCAGGGCGACCGCTCCACAAATTGCGAGATCGAGATGAGCAAGCTGGTTGACTACTACCTGACGCCGCAATCGCCGTTCGTCTACATGGGCCATGCGCGCTTTGCCACCATGGCCGAACGCCACGGCGTGCAGGTGAACCTGAAGCCCTGCGACATGGGCAAGGTATTCTCCGTCTCCGGCGGACTGCCGCTGGCGCAGCGCCCGCCGCAGCGCCAGGCTTACCGGCTGGTCGAGCTCAAGCGCTGGAGCGCATTCCTGGACCTGCCGCTGAACCTGGAGCCAACCTTCTTCCCGGTCTCCGGCGACGCGGCCAGCAAGCTGATCATCGCGGCGCAACTGGCGCACGGCACCGCGCGCGCGATGCAGCTGACCGGCGCGATCGGCGCAGCGGTGTGGGCGCAGCAGCGCAATATCGCCGATGCCGCCACGCTGGCGCAGATCGCCGGCGAGGCCGGCCTGGACGGCGATGGCCTGCTCAAGGCCAGCGAGGCCCAGTCGGTACAGGCGGCCTACGCGCAGAACACGCAGGATGCGATCTCGGCCGGCGTGTTCGGTGCGCCGTGGTATGTGTTCGACGGCCAGCCGTTCTGGGGCCAGGACCGGCTCGACTTCCTCGAGCGCGCGCTCGCCGCCGCTTGAACTAAGCTATCGGATATCTCCCGTCCGCTACGGCGGACGTTTTTGTTTGCAGGAAACCTGACCCATGACCCAAGCCTTTTTTGCCCCTTGCCCGCGCGGCCTGGAGGGCGCCCTCGCCGAAGAACTGCGCGAGATCGCCGCACGGCCGGGCGTGGCCGCGCTGGCGCCGTTCACGGTGCACCAGGAGGTGCCGGGCGGGGTCAATTTCTCCGGCGAGATGGCCGCCGCCTATGCGGTCAACCTGCATTCGCGCATTGCCAGCCGCGTGCTGCTGCGCGTGGCCGCGCGCGGCTACCGGCACGAGGACGACATCTACAACCTGGCGCGCGGCGTGCGCTGGGAGCAGTGGTTCTCGCCGGACGAATCGCTGCGCGTCGATATCACCGCGCACAAGTCGCCGCTGCGCAGCCTGAATTTCATCGCGCTGCGGGTCAAGGACGGCGTCTGCGACGCCATGCGCGAACGCCTCGGCGCGCGCCCGAGTGTCGATACCGTCAGCCCGGATGTGCGCGTCTATGCCCACCTGACCGAGCGCGACTGCACGCTGTACCTGGACACCACCGGCGAGCCCCTGTTCAAGCGCGGCTGGCGCACCGAGAAGGGCGAGGCGCCGCTGAAGGAAAACCTGGCCGCCGGCATTCTGCGCCTGGCGGGCTGGGTCCCTGGGCAGACCTTCCGGCCGTTCTACGACCCGATGTGCGGCAGCGGCACGTTCCTGATCGAAGCCGCCCAGGTGGCGCTGGGCATTGCCCCGGGCGGCAGCCGCAGCTTTGCCTTCGAATGGCTCAAGGGCGTCGACCGCAAGGCGTGGCAGAAGCTCAAGGACGACGCCCAGCGCGCGCGCATGCTGGCCTCGGCGGATGAGTTGCAGGTGGTGGGATCGGACATCTCAACCGACATGCTGGCCATCACGCAGGCCAACTGGCAGCGCGCCGGCCTGCCGGGCGAGGCGCGCACCAAGCAGGTCGATGCGCGCTTCGTGCAGCCGCCCTACGACGAGCCGGGCCTGCTGCTGATGAACCCGCCATACGGCGAGCGCATCGCGGTCCGCGGGCAGCGCCGCATGGCGGAGGAGGAGATGCCGCGCGACGAGGTGGAGGAGGCGGCCGCCAACCAGTTCGCCAACGCCTTTGCCACGACGCTCAAGCAGAACTTCGCGGGCTGGCAGGCGTGGGTCTTTACCGGCGACCTGGGCTTTCCGCGCCGGCTGCGGCTTAAAGAATCGCGCCGCACGCCGCTCTACAACGGCAATATCGAATGCCGGCTGTTCCGCTTTGACATGGTGCGCGGCACCAACCGGGTGCCGCAGGCGGACTGAGCGCCTCTCTGTCCGGGCAGTGCCCGGCCGGTGTCAGGGGCGCTTGCGCCCCGTCAAGGCCTCGGAATGGCGCGAAAAATCGGCCAGGAAGCCCTGCAGGCTGACCACCGGCTCCTGCAGCAGGTGGCGCGGCAGGTCGAACAGGGCGTAGAAGAACTCTTCGTTGCCCTCGCAGCGCTCGGCCGGCAGGCAGTATTGCTCCCAGTCGATGCAGGCGGGCGTGTACATGCCGTTGCCCGGCCAGAAAAACGGTATCAGGCGGCCCTCGCGCAGGCCTTCGATCAGCGCGGCGGGCGCATCGTAGGCTTCGGCCGATTCCACTTGGCTCATCAGGCCGGCGCGGGTCTCGATCACCATCAGCGTGGCGTGGCCTTGCGCAGTCAACAGCAGGATGCCGGCCGGGTTGGGGTACAGGTAGTACTCGACAAAGCCGTAGCGCGCCGTGAGCTGGCGCACCCGCTCGGTCATGGCCGGGTCGGACAGGAACGAGAACGAATGCCGCGTCAGCAGCTCGCGCAGCGTGCGCGACAGCGTGGCGAAGTATGCCTGCTGCATGGCCTCGATTTCCTGGTCCAGCCGCTCCACCATATTGCTGTCGTGCTTCTTGACGTAGCGGTCGATCAGCCCGTGGTTGAAGCCCTGCACGGCGATGCTTTCGTCAGCCGTGCCGGTCAGCAGGATGGTCTTGCACGGCAGGTCCTGCAGCGCCTGGCAGAACTCCAGTCCGTCCATTTGCGGCATCGAGTAGTCCACCACGATCACGCCCGGCTGCAGGAAGCGGTTGACATCGTGGATCTGGCGGTAAATCCGGTCGATGTCGAGCTGGACGGTGCGGCGCTCGGTCAGGAAGGTCAGGTCGTCATGCGTGACCCGCACCGGCAGGAAGCCGGGGAAGCGGGTGGCATAGGCCTCGCGGATCCATTGCAGCGCTTCACGCGGATCGGTAAAGGTGATGACCGCGCGCGAGGCATCCATCTGGAAGGCCAGGCTGTCGATGAACGATTTGCTGTCGTCGACCAGGACGGTCAGGACCGGGTGATGGAAGACCGACAGGTTCCGGTCATGCGGGTTGAAGGTCATGATGCGTTGGCGTCGGGGCCGGCGGGCAGGGGTTCGGCGCATTCGGCAAGCCGGCGTGCGCATTCGCAGGCCAGTATAGCGCGCCGTGGCTGCCTTGCAAGGCACGGCGCCGCAGGCGGCCGGGACGGCCCGGCCGCCTGCGGGCACGGCGGTCTTAGTCGACCGCCTTGAACATGTCCTCGACCACCTTCTTGGCGTCGCCGAACACCATCATGGTCTTGTCCATGTAGAACAGCTCGTTGTCCAGGCCGGCGTAGCCGGCCGCCATCGAGCGCTTGTTGACGATGATGGTCTTGGCCTTGTACGCCTCCAGGATCGGCATGCCGGCGATCGGCGACTTGGGATCGGTCTTGGCCGCCGGGTTGACCACGTCGTTGGCGCCCAGCACCAGCACCACGTCGGCCTGGCCGAACTCGCTGTTGATGTCTTCCATCTCGAAGACCTGGTCGTACGGCACTTCGGCCTCGGCCAGCAGCACGTTCATGTGGCCGGGCATGCGGCCCGCCACCGGGTGGATCGCGTACTTCACGGTCACGCCCTTTTCGGCCAGCTTTTCGGTCAGTTCCTTCAGCGCGTGCTGCGCGCGCGCCACCGCCAGGCCGTAGCCGGGGACGATGATCACGGTCTCGGCGTTGCCCATCAGGAAGGCGGCATCGTCGGCCGAGCCGGACTTCACGTTGCGCTGCGCCTGCGCCCCGGCGGACGCGCCAGCCGACGCATCGCCGCCGAAGCCGCCCAGGATCACGTTGAAGAACGAGCGGTTCATCGCGCGGCACATGATGTACGAGAGGATGGCACCGCTTGAGCCCACCAGCGAGCCGGCGATGATCAGCATCGGGTTGTTCAGCGAGAAGCCGATGCCCGCCGCCGCCCAGCCCGAGTACGAGTTCAGCATCGACACCACCACCGGCATGTCGGCGCCGCCGATCGGGATGATGATCAGCACGCCCAGCACGAACGCGATCGCCAGCATGATCAGGAACGGCAGCCAGTCCTGCGACATGAAGAAGATCACGCCGAAGCCGACCATCGCCACCGCCAGCAGCAGGTTCAGCCAGTGCTGGCCGGCGAACACCACCGGCGCGCCCTGGAACAGGCGGAACTTGTAGCGCCCGGCCAGCTTGCCGAAGGCGATCACCGAACCGGAGAAGGTGATGGCGCCGACGAAGCAGCCGATGAAGAGCTCGATGCGGTTGCCCAGCGGGATCAGGTGCGAGCCTGCCGGCGTGATGCCAAACGCGGCCGGCTCGGCCACCGCGGCCACCGCGATGAACACCGCCGCGAGACCGATCAGCGAGTGCATCGCCGCGACCAGTTCGGGCATCTTGGTCATCTGCACCTTGCGCGCCACGTAGGCGCCGATGCCGCCGCCGACCACCAGCGCGCCGAAGATCAGCGCCAGGCCCGAGCCCACCGACGACTGCGCCGTGCCGGCCGCCAGGAACTCATTCTTGAGCTTGATGATCAGGACCAGCGTGGTGACCACCGCGATCGCCATGCCGATCATGCCGAAGGCATTGCCCTTGCGCGCCGAGGCCGGGTGCGACAGCCCCTTGAGCGCCTGGATAAAGCAGACCGAGGCCACCAGGTAGAGCAGGGTGACGAGGTTCATGCTGACGAGGCCGGCTGCCATTACGCGCCCTCCCTGGCCAGTGCCTGCTTGGGTTCGGCCGCCTTGGCCTTCGGCTCCTTCTTCTTGAACATTTCCAGCATGCGCTGGGTGACCAGGAAGCCGCCGAACACGTTGACCGCGGCCAGTGCCACCGCCAGCGTGCCCATGATGCGGCCCGTGGCGCCTTCGGTCAGGCCCGCGGCGAGCATCGCGCCGACGATGATGATGGCCGAGATTGCGTTGGTTACCGCCATCAGCGGCGTATGCAGGGCCGGCGTGACCGTCCAGACCACGTGGTAGCCCACGTAGATTGCCAGCACGAAGATGATCAGGTTGATCACCGTGTGGTTCACCATCTCCATCGACTTCTCCTCCTTTGCTTTGAAACCGGGATGCTGCGTGTCGCTATGTTGTTCTTTGCAGTATTACGGTCAGGGCACGTCAAGGGCCAGTGGCTCTGGAAGACCGTTGCGTGCCCCCTCTCCCGCTTGCGGGAGAGGGGCGCAGACTCAAACCGTCTTGATTTCCTCGCGCGCGGCGCCCGCGGGCATTACGCAGCCTCGCGCACGACCTGGCCGTCCCGGCACATCAGGCAGGCGGCGACGATGTCGTCTTCGAGGTTGAGCGTGAACTGGCCATCCTTGTCGACGACAAGCTTGAGGAAATCCAGCACGTTGCGCGCATAGAGCGCCGAGGCGTCGGCCGCCACCATGCTGGCCAGGTTGGTATGGCCGATAAGGGTGACGCCATGGCGCTCGACCACTTCGTCGGCCACCGTCAGCGGGCAGTTGCCGCCCTGGGCGGCGGCCAGGTCGACCACCACCGAGCCCGGCTTCATCTGCTGCACGGTCGCTTCCTGCAGCAGCACCGGCGCCTTGCGGCCCGGGATCAGCGCGGTGGTGATGACGATGTCGGCCTGGATCGCGCGCTGGTGCACCAGCTCGGCCTGGCGCTTCATCCAGTCCGGCGGCATCGGCCGCGCATAGCCGCCCACGCCCTGCGCGATCTCGCGCTCTTCGTCGGTCAGGAACGGCACGTCGAGGAACTTGCCGCCGAGCGATTCGATCTGCTCCTTGACCGCGGGGCGCACGTCGGACGCTTCGATCACCGCGCCCAGGCGCTTGGCGGTGGCAATCGCCTGCAGGCCGGCGACGCCAGCGCCCAGGATCAGCACGCGTGCGGCCTTGACGGTGCCGGCGGCGGTCATCAGCATTGGCATGAAGCGCTGGTAGTGGTGCGCGGCCACCAGCACGGCCTTGTAGCCGGCGATGTTGGCCTGCGACGACAGCACGTCCATGCTCTGCGCGCGCGTGGTGCGCGGCGCGGCCTCGAGTGCGAACGCGATCACGTTGGCTGCCGCCATGCGCGCGTTGTTCTCGGCATCGAAGGGATTGAGCATGCCCACCAGTACGGCCCCCGGCTTCATCTGTGCCAGTTCCGCGTCGTCGGGCGCGCGCACCTTGAGCACCAGCTGTGCCCCCAGCGCTTCGGCAGCGGTGCCGATGGTGGCGCCGACCGCTTCATACGCGCCGTCGGGCTGGCTGGCGCGAACGCCGGCGCCGGCCTGCACGACCACCTTGTGGCCCTGGGCGACGTATTTCTTGACCGTCTCGGGGGTGGCGGCGACGCGAGTTTCGCCTGCCCGCGTCTCCTGCGGGATGCCGATGTACATCGTCGATTTCTCCTTTAGCTGGCGTCGTAATCTGGTTGGTCGGACCGACGTCTGGCCCGTTGCTCGCCGTGCCGGTTTGGCCGCAGCGCACAATTTTTTCGCAGCTTACAGCAATCTGACGCGCTATGGTGTGACCGCGTGGTCGGTTATTGCTGCACTGCGGTGCCGGATTTCCGGACAGTTCCGAACAGTTACGCAGCGCTGGGCGGCCGGCAGGCCCATGGCGCTGCACGATGGCCCGGCAACCGGTAGAATGCGAGATTGCCTAAAAATTGAGCATCATGCCACGTGATTGGAATGCCAGCGTGACCGTTGCCGCCGTGATCGAGCGTGGCGGACGTTTCCTGCTGGTCGAAGAGGAAACTGCGGACGGGCTGCGCCTGAACCAGCCGGCCGGCCACCTGGATCCGGGCGAGAGCCTGATCCGCGCCGTCATCCGCGAAACCCTGGAAGAAACCGCGCACACCTTCGAGCCGCGCGCGTTGCTCGGCTGCTACATGGGCCGCTCGCTGTCGTCGCGCACCGGTACGGATGTCACATACGTGCGCTTTGCCTTTACCGGCGACCTGGGCTCGCTCGACGCCGGCCGACAGCTCGACACCGGCATCGTCCGCACCGTGTGGATGAGCGCCGACGAGATCCGTGCCTGCCCGGAACGCCACCGCTCGCCGCTGGTGATGGCCTGCATCGACGACTACCTGGCCGGCAAGCGCTTCGCGCTGGACGCGCTGTACACGCACCCTTCGGCGTTGTCCATGGGAGCACAGCTGTGAGCGCGAACGGCAACGGAAGCGCGAACGGGAAGCGCGTGGTCGTGGGCATGTCGGGCGGGGTCGATTCGTCAGTGACCGCGTGGCTGCTCAAGCAGCAGGGCTACGAGGTCATCGGCCTGTTCATGAAGAACTGGGAAGACGATGACGACAGCGAGTACTGCTCCACGCGCCAGGACTGGCTGGACGTGGTGTCGGTGGCCGACCTGATCGGCGTCGACGTCGAGGCGGTCAACTTTGCCGCCGAGTACAAGGACCGCGTCTTTGCCGATTTCCTGCGCGAGTACTCCGCCGGCCGCACGCCCAACCCCGATGTGCTGTGCAATGCCGAGATCAAGTTCAAGGCCTTCCTCGACCATGCGATGACGCTCGGCGCCGAGACCATCGCCACCGGCCACTACGCGCGCGTGCGCCAGAACGCGGCAGGGCGCTTCGAGCTGCTCAAGGCACTCGACCACACCAAGGACCAGAGCTATTTCCTGCACCGGCTGAACCAGGCGCAGCTGTCGCGCACGCTGTTCCCGCTGGGCGAGATCCCCAAGACCCGGGTGCGCGAGATCGCCGCCGAGATCGGCCTGCCGAACGCGAAAAAGAAGGACTCGACGGGCATCTGCTTTATCGGCGAGCGGCCGTTCCGCGATTTCCTGAACCGCTACCTGCCGACCAAACCGGGCCCGATGAAGACGCCCGAGGGCAAGGTTGTGGGCGAGCATATCGGGCTGGCATTCTATACGCTGGGCCAGCGCAAAGGCATCGGCCTGGGCGGCAGCCGCGACGGCAACGGCGATGCCTGGTATGTGGCGCGCAAGGATATGGCGAGCAACACGCTATACGTAGTGCAGGGCCACGACCATCCTTGGCTGCTGACGCCGGTGCTGACCGCGTCGGACTTGTCGTGGGTGGCGGGCGAGGCACCGGTCGCGGGCGCGGCGATGGCGGCCAAGACCCGCTATCGCCAGAGCGATGCCGCCTGCACCGTGCAGGCGGCGGACGGCGACACGCTGCAGCTGGGGTTTGCCGAGGCGCAATGGGCCGTCACGCCGGGGCAGTCGGCGGTGCTGTATGACGGCGAGGTGTGCCTGGGCGGCGGCATCATCCAGTAGGCGCTGCCGTCGGCCGAATAAAAAACACCCGCTGCGTGCGGGTGTTTTTTATTGAGGCAGGCGGGTTTCAGCCGCGCGGCGGCGCGGTATCGATGAACGACTGCCGCTTCGACAGCTTTTCTTCCAGCGCCGCCAGATTGGGATGGCGCTCGCGCCAGGCGATGTCGGGGAAGCGGAAATCCAGGTAGGACAGCGCGCAGCCTACCGCGACGTCGGCCAGCGAATAGTGCGTGCCGGTGCAGAACGGGCGGTCGGCCAGGCCCTGGGCCATGGCGGCCAGCGCCGTGTCGATCTTGCCGAGCTGGCGCTTGACCCAGCGCTCGCTGCGCTCGTGCGGCTCGCGCTGTGTCACTTCCAGGCGAGCCAGCAGGGCCGCGTCGAGCAGGCCGTCGGCCAGCGCTTCCCAGCAGCGCACTTCCAGCCGCTCGCGCCCGCCCTGCGGAATCATCCGGCTGACCGGCGTCAACGTGTCGACATACTCGACGATCACGCGCGAATCGTAGATGGCACTGCCGTCTTCCATCACCAGGCAAGGCACCTTACCCAGCGGGTTGTACTGGACGATCTTCGATTCCGGCGACCAGACGTCCTCTTCAACCAGCTGGTAGTCGATCTTCTTTTCCGCCATCACCACGCGCACCTTGCGCGCGTAGGGACTGGTATGGGACGCATACAGCTTCATGTTCTCCCCTTGAGCTTGTTATGAAGTGCATCGCCTGCCGCGTGGCAACGGCGCCGGGGTGCGCTGCTGCCCGATGCACTTCATAACAGGCTACTGGAACGGCGTGCGCGAGTATACCTGCGGTACCGGACGAATGCGGGGTCGCGCACCGATGCCCCGCGGGCGCACTGGACCGCTGCCCCGGAGCCGGGGCAGGGGTGGTAAAATCCCGCGTTGCGCAGCGCCGGGTGCCGGTGCGGCGCATCGGGCGCTTCGCCCTTGTTGCCGGCGCTTCAGGCGCCTCCGCCGATCCGACGCTGATTTCGCGCCAGCCCCCGCGGCGCGCACCGTACGTCCCCTATTTCCTTCCTTTCCCCGGTTTCCAGCATGACCACCTCTTCGCTTTCGCCGCTCACCGCTCTTTCCCCGATCGATGGCCGCTACGCCGCCAAGGCCGACGCGCTGCGCGAATGGCTGTCCGAGGCGGCCTTCATGCGCAACCGCGTCAAGGTCGAGGTGCACTGGCTGATCGCGCTGGCCCAGACCGGCCTGCCCGACATGCCGAAGTTCTCCGCCGCCTCCGAAGCCGCGCTGCTGGCGCTGGTGGACAAGTTCTCCGAAGCCGATGCCGCCCGCATCAAGGAAATCGAAGCCGTCACCAACCATGACGTGAAGGCCGTCGAGTACTGGCTCAAGGAGCAGGTCAAGGGCAATGCCGAACTGGAAGCGGCCAGCGAGTTCATCCACTTCGCCTGCACCTCGGAAGACATCAACAACACCTCGCACGGCATGATGCTCAAGGGCGCCCGCGACGGTGTCATCGTGCCGGCGCTCAAGCGCGTGCACGCCCGCCTGGTGGAGCTGGCCAGGCTCAATGCCACCCAGCCGATGCTGTCGCGCACCCACGGCCAGCCGGCCAGCCCGACCACGCTGGGCAAGGAAATGGCCAACGTGGCCGCGCGCCTGGCGCGCGCGATCCAGCGCATCGAGCAGGTCGAGCTGCTGGGCAAGATGAACGGCGCGGTGGGCAACTACAACGCGCACCTGTCGGCGTATCCGGCGTTCGACTGGGAAGCGTTCTCGAAGCAGGTGATCGAGACCCGCCTGGGCCTCGCCTTCAACCCGTACACCATCCAGATCGAGCCGCACGACTACATGGCCGAGCTGTTCGACGCGGTCGCCCGCGCCAACACCATCCTGCTCGACCTGAACCGCGACATCTGGGGCTATATCTCGCTGGGCTACTTCAAGCAGAAGACGAAGGCCGGCGAAATCGGCTCGTCGACCATGCCGCACAAGGTCAACCCGATCGATTTCGAGAACTCGGAAGGCAACGTCGGCCTGGCCAACGCGGTGCTGCGCCACCTGTCGGAAAAGCTGCCGGTGTCGCGCTGGCAGCGCGACCTGACCGATTCGACCGTACTGCGCAACATCGGCGTGGCCTTCGGCTACAGCCTGCTGGCCTATGAGGCCTGCCTGCGCGGCCTGGGCAAGCTGGAAACCAACCCCGAGCGCCTGGACGAAGACCTTGACAATTGCTGGGAAGTGCTGGCCGAGCCGGTGCAGACCGTGATGCGCCGCTTCGGCGTGCCCAACCCGTACGAGCAGCTCAAGGAGCTGACCCGCGGCAAGGGCATCTCGCGCGAGGCGCTGCAGACCTTCATCAACGGCCTGGCCATCCCGGACGATGCCAAGAAGCTGCTGCTCGACATGACGCCGGGCAGCTACATCGGCAAGGCGGTTTCGCTGGCCGAGCGCATCTAAAGGCACATCTGCCGGCCGCTAGGTCGGCATAGCCGAAAAAGCCATCCGCAGGATGGCTTTTTTGTTTTTGTGGCAACGGGTTGCGCCAACTGGCCGGCCGCCTGCGGCGTTGTGGCGTATGCGGCAGAATGACACTTCAAAGCATTTGAATAACTTAATGAAGGACTGTCCTGCATGGGCGCACTTCCCGCCGCAATAATGCGAGAATCTTCAGCGGCCCGGCGGATCCAATTGCTGGGTGCGTCCCCAAATTTGTGAAATGCCCATGACCACGGGCGAGAGGAAACAGATGCGTTCTACCGCCAATGCCCCGGCCGGCTACGGTGCCACCGCCATCGCGCTGCACTGGATCGTCGCCCTGGCGATCTTCGGCGCGTTCGGGCTCGGCCTGTACATGACCGGCATCCCGGGGCTGACGCCGACCAAGCTGAAGCTGTATTCGTGGCACAAGTGGCTGGGCGTGACGATCTTTGCCGTGGCGCTGCTGCGCGTGCTGTGGCGCGCCACGCACGCGGCGCCGCCGGTCGCGCCGGGCACGCCGGCGTGGCAGGCCAGGGCCGCCGCCGGCGCGCATCACCTGCTGTACCTGCTGATCGTGATCGTTCCGATCAGCGGTTATCTCTACAGCTTGGCGGCTGGCGTGCCGGTGGTCTACCTCGGCCTGTGGAAGATGCCGGTGCTGATCGAGAAGAACGACGAACTGAAGGAAGTGCTCAAGTTTGCGCATGCCTGGCTGAACTATCTGATGGCCGCCGTGGTCGTTGTCCATGCGGCGGCGGCGGTGAAGCACCAGTTCGTCGACCGCGACGGCACGCTGGGCCGGATGCTGCCGTTCTTGCGCTGAACTTCTGCGCTGACATTACCGTTACCGCGGCGCCTTGCGCCGAACCCCGAACCTGACAGGAGTCATTGAAGATGAATCGCCATTCCCGCCGCGGCTCGCTGGCCCTCAACGCCACCGTGGCAGCCGTGCTGGCCGCCGCCGGCATCGCCGCCAACCTGGCCTGGGCCCAGGTCGACGCGGCCAAGAGCTCGGTGACCGCCGTGGCGCGCCAGATCGGCGTGCCGATGGAAGGCAAGTTCAGGAAGTTCGACGCGCAGGTCAGTTTCGATCCCGCCAAGCTGGCCACCTCGTCGGCCAAGGTCGAGATCGACGTCGCCAGCTTCGAGATCGGCGATGCCGAGACCACCAAGGAAGTGAAGGGCAAGGACTGGTTCGACGCGGCCAAGTACCCCAAGGCCGTGTTCCAGTCCACCAGCATCAAGAACGGCACGCCGGGCAAGTACGACGTCGCCGGCAAGCTGACCATCAAGGGCAAGACCGTCGACGTGGTGGTGCCGGCCACCTACCGCCAGGAAGGCGCCAGCCAGGTGTTCGAGGGCGCGCTGCCGATCAAGCGCACCGTCTTCAATATCGGCGACGGCGAGTGGAAGGACACGTCGGTGGTGGCCGACGATGTCCAGATCAAGTTCCGTATCGTGCAGGCCAGGAAGTAAGGCCGGCAATCCGCTGACGTACCAGGACGTTAATAACCAAGAACGTTCCGCTTAACCTGTTTAACCTGATTTTGTCGGGAGATCCCATGAAACTGCGTTCCGTCGTTGCCGCCGTCGCGGCCATTTCCGCAACCGCCGCCTTCGGCGTGGCTTCGGCCAATACCGTGACGTACAACCTCGATCCGACCCATACCTACCCGAGCTTCGAGGCCGACCACCTGGGCGGCCTGTCGACGTGGCGCGGCAAGTTCGACAAGTCCAGCGGCACCGTCACGCTGGATCGTGCCGCCAAGGCCGGTACCGTCGAGGTCAAGATCGATCCGTCCTCGATCGATTTCGGCAATGCCAAGCTGAACCAGCACGCCAAGGGCCCGGACATGTTCAACGTGGAAGCCTTCCCCGAGGCGACCTACAAGGGCAAGTTCAGCAAGTTCAAGGGCGACGTGCCGACCGAAGTCGACGGCGTGCTGACGCTGCGCGGCGTGTCCAAGCCGGTCAAGCTGGAAATCCGCGAGTTCAAGTGCATCCAGCACCCGATGCTCAAGCGCGAAGCCTGCGGCGCCGACGCCGTGGGCGAGTTCAACCGCGCCGATTTCGGCCTGGACTACGGCGTGAAGATGGGCTTCAAGCCCGAAGTCAAGCTCGCCATCCAGGTGGAAGGCGTGCGCGCCGAGTAAGAGCGCGCCCATGGGCTGGCTCCGCAGGGGCCGCTCACATGAAGCGACAAAAGGCCGGCGATCGCCGGCCTTTTTTCATGGTTTTGGGTATCCTGTAGCCGATCCCGCCGCAAGAGGGGACGGAAAGGCACTTGGTTGTACGCGCCGCAATTGCCACAGTACAATGGGCCGCGGCAATTCCACACGATCCGGGCTTGTCGGTGCTCTCCCGCACAGGGCGGGACCGCCACCCTCCCAACAGGCTATAGCGCATCCCTATGAGCATTCGCTGCACATCCCGATACCGGTAGCCTTCCCCGCGATTCCCTCGCCCCTCCTGCTGTACCCGGCCGTTCCGCCCAGGCAGTATGGCCCGCAGCGTTTCTCGGATTTCCCTGGCGCAATACCGTGTATTCCAAAACGCAAATCGATCCGGTAGTTAGTTTCCGCAACTCGCAGGGCGAGCAGGTGCGGGGCACGATCATCAATCTCCAGAGAAAGTCTCTGGTGATGGAAATCTACAATCCGTATTCGATCGTGCAGGTCAGCGAGGTGCTGAGCGAGCTCAGTGTCCGCATGGGCGCCAAGAATGCCTACCTGGGCAAGGCCGTGGTGATGAGCCTGGTGAATACCGGCCTGACCGCGGTGGTATCGCTGACGCTGATCGACGAGTGGCGCGAGCTGACCGACCTGAACAACGAGCCCAAGTCGGTGGCACGCGAAGCCGAGCTGTTCGTGCAGGACTGGGATACGCGCTTCAATATCCGGCGCGACTACCAGATCGTGGTCAACGAGATGCGCGCCTTCCTGTCCGAAGTATCGCGCTGGGTCGAGCAGGTCGACCTGACCGAATCGCTGCCGAAAAAGGACGGCAAGCTGCGCGAGGACGTGTTCTACGAGCTGGCCACGCCGATCATGGTCAAGACCAAGACCTACCTTGACTGGCTCGAGGGCGAGGCCGAGCGCGTGGACCCGGAAATCGCGCCGGTGCACCGCACCTATGCCCAGTCGGCGCTGCACCCGCTGCTGCTGCGCGCGCCGTTCGTGTACCGGACCTTCACCAAGCCGCTCGGCTACGCCGGCGACTACGAGATGGTCAACCAGATCCTGAGCGATCCGCAGCAGGGCCCGACCACTTACTTCCAGATCGTCAACACCGCTTTCCTGAAGGCGGCGGTGGCGACCGCGCACCGCAACCGCATCGACCTGCTGGTGGATTTCCTGACGCGCCAGGCCGAGCGCGCGCGCGCCGCCGGCCGCCCGTTCCGCGTGCTCAACGTGGGTTGCGGGCCAGCCTTCGAGATCCAGCGCTTCGTGCGGGAGTATCCCAATCCCGAGCTGCTGTCGTTCCAGCTGGTCGACTTCAGTGAAGAAACGCTGGAATACACGCGCAGTTCGATCGAGCGGGCGGCCTCTGGCGCCGGGCGCAAGGTGTCGGTGGAGATGGTGCACCAGTCGGTGCACGATCTGCTCAAGCGCCGCATCTCGCCTGACGATATCAGTGCCCGGGAGTTCGACGCGGTCTACTGCGCGGGGCTGTTCGATTACCTGTCGGACAAGGTCTGCACGCGGCTGCTGGCGTATTTCGCCTCGCGTTCGCGTGCGGCCGGCCAGGTGCTGGTCACCAACGTGCATGCCAACAATCCAGAGAAATTCGGCATGGAGCACCTGCTGGAGTGGTACCTGATCTACCGCGACGACGCCGGCATGGCGCAGCTGCTGCCGGAGAATTCGCACTCGCACCGCATCTACGTCGACGCCACCGGCGTCAACGTCTTTGCCGAAGCCACCATTGAATGAGGCTGTCCGCGCGGACCACCCCATGAGCACCAACCAACTCTACGCCGGTTACCAGTCCGAACTGGCCGACTTCCGCCTGGCGTTCAGCCGCGGCGGCGCCTATACCGCGATCGTGCTGGTCCTGCTCGGCGTCGGGCTTGACTACGGCCAGTATCCGCAGCAACAGCTGGCGTTCGCAGTGGCGCGCGTGGTGGTGTCGCTGCTGATCGCGGGCGTGGTGGTGATGCTGTACAGCGCGATCGGGCGCCGGTTTGCGCCGTGGCTGACGCTGACCTGGCTGCTGCTGCCGCAGATCATGATCGCGTGGATGATCTCGCAGACCGAAGGCGTGCAGTCGCCTTACTACGTCGGCCTGAACCTGGCGATCTTCGCCTCGGGCATCGCGCTGCCGTTCGGGCTGTGGCAGAACCTGGTCTTCGGTCTGCTTTCCTACCTGCTGTACGTGCTGGCGTGCCTGTTCCACGCAGGGGGCATCGAGCCGATGGGGACGTTTATCGTCAACTCGCTGTTCCTGCTATTCGCGGCCGCCGCCAGCGGCGTCTATACCTTCTTCAACGAGCGCGCGCGTTTCATGCTGTTCCGGCTGAAGGCGGAGGTGGCCGAGACCAACGCCGAGCTGGAAGTCATCAACCGCAAGCTGGTCGACATCAAGGGCCAGATGCTGCAGCAGGAAAAGATGGCCGCGATCGGTACGCTGGCGGCCGGGCTGCTGCACGAGGTCAACAACCCGGTCAACTTCTGCCTGATGGCGATCGAGGTGGCGATGGAAGAGCCGCAGGCCAAGGAGAGCGAGTCGCTGACCGAATGCCTGGTCGATGCCAAGCAGGGCATGCAGCGCATCCAGCATATCGTGTCCGACCTGAAGACCTTCGCCTACCGCAAGCCGGGTGCGGAGGTGGAGGGCACGCCGTTCCTGTTCGAGAAGGCGCTGGATTCCTCGATCCGCCTGACCGCGCACGAGCTGCGCGGCGTCAAGGTGACGCGCGAGCTGCCGGCCGACACGCTGGTGCTGGGCGACGAGGCCGCGGTCATCGGCGTGCTGATCAACCTGTTCTCCAACGCCGCGCTGGCCATGCGCAAGGCCGGCACGGCCGCGCCGGCGATCCATACCACGGTGCGCTGGGCCGACGGCCGGCTCCACGTCACGGTGCGCGACAATGGCCCCGGCATCGCCGAGGAAAACCTGGCGCGCGTGTTCGAGCCCTTTTTCACCACGCGCGACGTGGGGCAGGGCCTGGGGCTGGGGCTGTCGATCAGCTACGCGGTGATCGAGCGCCATGGCGGCCAGCTCTTCGCCGAGAGCGAGCTGGGGCAGTGGGCCGCGTTCAGCTTCGACCTGCCGCGCGCGGAGTAAGCCGTCATGAGTACCATGACCGAGGTGCAGCAAGCGCGGCCGACCCTGCTTTACGTCGACGACGAAGACATGGCGCGCAAGTATTTCGCGCGCGCGGTGGGCTCGGAGTATGAGGTACTCCTGGCCGCCAGTGCCGAGGAGGCGATCGCCACGCTCGCCACGGATGGCGCGCGCATTGCCGTCCTGGTAACCGACTTTCGCATGCCCGGCCGCGATGGCGGCGAGCTGCTGCGCGAAGTGGCGCAACTGTACCCGCAGATCGTGCGCATCCTGGTGACAGCGTATGCCGACAAGGACATGCTGCTGCAGACGGTCAACAGCGGCGAGGTGTTCCGCATCCTGGAGAAGCCGCTGAGCGTGGCGCAGGTGCGCGAAGTGCTGCGCCTGGCCGGCGAGCGCCACCGCGAACGCGCGCTGCGCCAGCACCGGCTGATGGCGATCGACGAGACCCTGGCCTTCCTGGCGCACGAGCTGAACACGCCGCTGGCGGCGATCGCCAACTTCGCGCGCGGCATCGAAAGCCGGGTCGCGGGCGAGTACAGCGAGCAGCGCCAGGGCGAGATCGGGCAGGCCGCCAGCGCCATGCATGACAACGCGCAATATTGCCTGGCGGTGCTGTCGTCGTTCCTGCAGTCGGTGCGCAGCAGTGCCGGCAGCAAGGCGGCGCGGCCCGAGCCCGGTGCCGAGGTCAGCGCGGGTGCGCTGGTGGCGTCGCTGCTCGATACCTATCCGTTTTCCGGCGACCAGCGCCAGTGGGTGCAGGTCGAGATGCACGGCGATTTCCCGGTGCAGACGCTGCCCAACTGCGTGGCGCTGGTGCTGTCCTCGGTGATGAGCAACGCGCTGCGCGCGCTTGCCGGCACGCCGTCGCCGGCGCTGCGCTTCGTGGTGATGGCCCAGCCGCACCAGGAAATCCATATCAGCGACAACGGACCCGGCATCCCGCCCGAGGTGATGGAGCGCCTGCTGGTCGATCCCGTGACCACCCACGCCAGCGCCGGCGGCAGCGGCCTGGGCATGATTTTCTGCAACCGTGTCATGCAGTCCTTTGGCGGCGGCATCCGGATCGCATCCGCGTCCGGCGCCGGCACGACCGTGACGCTGGACTTTCCAAGTTTCAAGAATCGAATGATTAGGAGTGACCGATGAGCGAACCGAATGCCACCCAGGCACCACCCCCGGCGATTCTGTTCGTCGATGACGAAGCCACCGCCGTCAAGTATTTCCAGCGCGCCATCGGGGCGCTGGCACCGGTGGTGACCGGCGGTTCGGTGGAAGAGGGCAAGGCTCTGCTGGACGCGCACGCCGACAGCCTGGCGGTGCTGGTGTCGGACCAGCGCATGCCCGGTGAATACGGCAACGAGCTGCTGCGCTATGCGCGCGAGCGCTATCCGCACATCGTGCGCATCCTGACCACGGCTTATTCCGAGCTGGACCAGACCGTCGAGGCGGTCAACCAGGGGCAGATCCACCGCTATATCAAGAAGCCGTGGGACATCACCGCGCTGCGCATGGAGCTGAAGCAGGCACTGGAGCTGTCCGGCCTGCGCAAGGAGCGCGACCAGCTGGTGCGAGAGAAGCTGGCGGTGCTGCAGACGCAGACCGTGGCCACCCGCATCGGCATGCTGCATGCGCTGTGCGCGAGCCTGATCGGCCCGGGCCGTTTCCAGCCGGTGGAGACCTACCTGGCGGCGGTCGACCTGGCCGGCGCACGCAATGCCGACCCGGACTGGCAGCGCATGGATTATGCCGACCTCGTGCGTGCCGAGGCCGAGCGCAGCGGCACCTTCGGCCATGCAGTGGCCACGCGCCTGGCGGCGCTGCGCAGCGCCAACGCGGGCAAGGGCGCGGCCGATGCGGTCGCGGTCATTGCCGACACGCTCGGCAGCGACGTGGTGCGCCGCGATGGCGACTCGGTGGTGTGGACCACGCCGGCCACGCTGGCGGAGTTCCTGGCGCAGCCGGTAGGTACGCCGGTATCGCCGCATCATGCGGCCTGGCTGGCGAGCCTGCTGTGGCTTGACGAGGTTGGCGGCGCGGTGCAGTTCGCGCGCGATGGCGACACCATCCTCTGCCGGACAGCGCCGCGCACCGAGACCTTCGCGGCTGACCGGCTGGCGGCGTGGATCGAGCGATTTTCGGAACCGGTTTGATCCGTCTGTATCTGCTCCAATAAAAATGGCGCCCCGCAGGGCGCCATTTCTTTTACCAGGGCTGCAGGGCGTCAGGCCTGCGCACCGAAGTTCGGATCGTTGCGGTCGGTCGACTCGCCTTTCCTGTCGGTCTTGACCAGGTCCTCGCGCTTCACGCCCAGCCACATCGCCAGCGCCGCGGCCACGAACACCGACGAATAGATACCGAACAGGATACCCACCGTCAGCGCCAGCGCGAAGTAGTGCAGGGTCGGGCCGCCGAAGAAGAACATCGACAGCACCATCATTTCGGTCGAGCCGTGGGTGATGATGGTCCGCGACATCGTGCTCGTGATCGCGTGGTCGATGACCTCATGCGTGGTCATCTTGCGGTACTTGCGGAAGGCCTCGCGGATCCGGTCGAAGATCACCACCGACTCGTTTACCGAGTAGCCCAGCACCGCCAGGATCGCCGCCAGTACCGACAGCGAGAACTCCCACTGGAAGAAGGCGAAGAAGCCCAGGATGATGACGATATCGTGCAGGTTGGCGATGATGCCGGCCACCGCGAATTTCCATTCGAAGCGGAACGACAGGTAGATCACGATGCCGGCCACCACGAACAGCAGCGCCAGCAGTCCGTCGGTGGCCAGCTCCTTGCCGACCTGCGGGCCGACGAACTCGACGCGCTGCAGCTTGACGTCAGGCGACGCCGCGGTCAGCGCGCCCATCACCTGCTCGCTCTGCTGGGCCGAGGTGGCGGGCTTGCCGTCCGGGCCCTTCTGCAGCGGCAGGCGGATCATCACGTCGCGCGAGGTGCCGAAGTTCTGCACCTGCACGTCGGTATAGCCCAGCTTGCTTACCTGGCCGCGGATCTTTTCCAGGTCGGCCGCCTGCTGGTAGCTGACCTCCATCACCGTGCCGCCGGTGAATTCGATCGACAGGTGCAAGCCTTTTTGCCAGAGGAAGAACACGGCCGCGGCAAACGTCACGAAGGAGATCACGTTGAAGATCAACGCGTGCTTCATGAACGGAATGTCGCGCCGGATGCGGAAGAATTCCATGTTGAATCCTGTTCTGTACTGCTAGTTTGCTGATCGACTGTCCTGGCCGCTTACTTGGCGACCGGGGTGTCAGAGGCGTTGCCCGGCTTCCAGATCTGGCCGATGGCCACGCTCTGCAGCTTCTTCTTGCGGCCGTACCAGAGGTTGACCAGGCCGCGGTTGAAGAACACCGCCGAGAACATCGAGGTCAGGATGCCCAGGCAGTGCACCACGGCAAAGCCGCGCACCGGGCCCGAACCGAAGGCCAGCAGCGCCAGGCCGGCGATCAGCGTGGTCACGTTCGAATCCAGGATGGTGGCCCAGGCGCGGTCGAAGCCGACCGCGATGGCCATCTGCGGCGACGCGCCGGCGCGCAGTTCCTCGCGGATGCGCTCGTTGATCAGCACGTTGGCGTCGATGGCCATGCCCAGCACCAGCGCGATAGCGGCGATGCCCGGCAGCGTCAGAGTGGCCTGCAGCATCGACAGCACCGCAATCAGCAGCAGCAGGTTCACGCCCAGCGCCACCACCGAGAACACGCCGAACAGCATGTAGTACAGGATCATGAACACGCCGATGGCGGCAAAGCCGTAGGCGACCGAGTCAAAACCCTTCTGGATGTTGTCGGCACCCAGCGACGGGCCGATGGTGCGTTCTTCGATGATCTCCATCGGCGCGGCCAGCGAGCCGGCGCGCAGCAGCAGCGCCAGGTCGTTGGCGGCTTCGGTGGAGTAGGAGCCGGTGATCTGGAAGCTAGAACCCAGTTCGGACTGGATCGTCGCCACCGTCAGCACTTCGCCCTTGCCCTTTTCGAACAGCACGATCGCCATCGGCTTCTTCAGGTTCTCGCGCGAGACGTCGCGCAGCACGCGGCCGCCCTGGGCGTCGAGCTTGATGTTGACCGAAGGCTGCTGGTTCTGGTCGAAGCCGGCGGAGGCGCTTTCGATGCGGTCGCCGGAGAAGATGACCTGCTTCTTCAGCACCACCGGGGCGCCGTTGCCTTGCGTGAACAGCTCGCTGCCGAACGGGACCGGGTCGCCCGGGCGCGGGCTGCGCGGCGCGTCGTTGTCGACCAGGCGCGCTTCCAGCGTGGCGGTGCGGCCGATGATGTCCTTGGCCTTGGCGGTGTCCTGCACGCCCGGCAGCTGCACCACGATGCGGTCGGCGCCTTGTTGCTGGATCACCGGCTCGGCCACGCCGAGTTCGTTAACGCGGTTGTGCAGCGTGGTGATGTTCTGCTTGACCGCGGCATCCTGCACGGCCTTGCGGGCCACTTCGGTGAAGGTGCCGACGACGTTGTTGCCGTCCATGGCGAAGGCCACTTCGCGCAGGTTGTCGGCCAGCAGGGCACGTGCGCGGTTGCCTTCGTCGGCGTTGTTGAAGCGCACCGTCAGGCGTTCGCCATCGCGGTCGATGCCGCCGTGGCGCATGTTCTTGTCGCGCAGCAGCGTGCGCGCGTCGCCGGCCAGGCTGTCGAGCTTCTTGTCGACGGCGCCCTTCATGTCGACCTGCAGCAGGAAGTGCACGCCGCCGCGCAGGTCCAGGCCCAGGTACATCGGCAGCGCGTGCAGCGAGGTCAGCCAGCGCGGCGAGCCCGACAGCAGGTTCAGCGCGACCACATAGGTTGGATCGGCGGCGTCCGGGTTGAGCGCGCGCGACAGCACGTCCTTGGCCTTGAGCTGCTCGTCGGTGGTGCGGAAACGCGCCTTGACCGAGCCGGACTGGCCGGAAATGTCGAAGAACACGCCGTCAGGCTGCAGCTGGTTCTGCGCCAGGATCTCTTCGACCTGCTTCTGCATCGACAGGTCGACCTTGACCGTGGCCTTGCCCGAAGACACCTGCACGGCGGGTGCCTCGCCGAAGAAGTTCGGCAGGGTATAGAGGATGCCGATGGTCAGCGCCACCAGGATCACGAGGTATTTCCAAAGCGGATAACGATTCATCTCGGGCCAGTCATTCAGCGGTTGGCGGGGCCGGCGCAGGCGTGGCGCGCCACGTCGGCGGGGCCGAACCGGTTTGGCAAACAGCCGCCTGGCAGCCACGGAACGGAGCCACGAGGGCTCCGGCGGGCTGGATCAGGCGGCTGCCGGGGCATGCGCGAACGGGCATGCCGGAAAAGACAAAGGCGGGAGTCGCTTAGTCGATCGGGGCGATCGGCGGATCAGAGCGCCTTCAGCGAACCCTTCGGCAGCACCGCGGTCACGGCATTCTTCTGCACGGTAATCTCGGTGCCTTCCGAGATTTCCAGGCTGACGTACTGGTCGGTGACCTTGGTCACGCGGCCCAGGATACCGCCGGCGGTGACGACTTCGTCGTTCTTGGCCAGCGCTTCGAGCATTGCCTTCGCTTCTTTCTGGCGCTTCATTTGCGGGCGGATCATGATGAACCACAGCACCGCAAACATCAGGATGATGGGCAGGAAGCTCATCAGGCCGCCAGCCGCGCCGCCGGCACCGGCGGTCTGGGCATATGCGTTAGAAATCAGCACGTTGATTCTCCGTCACAAAAGTCAGTCAAGTAATCGATCATTCTACCATTCGCATTCCGCCCGCCTTTGGCATTCTAGGGCGGAATACGGGTTTCTTCGGGGTGCCTTCGGGGCGACTCGCGGCTGATGCCGGCGAGCACAGCGCGGGATGCCGGATGTCGTCTCCGGGCAACCCCGGTATTCGACCGGCAGCGGCACGAAAGTTCGCGCCGCTGCACGGATTTCACTGCGTGCCGCGGGCGCGGTCAGACGCAAACTGGCGGCGGAAGTCGGCGAAGCGGTGATGCTCGATCGACTCGCGCACCTCGCGCATCAGCTGCAGGTAGTAGTGCAGGTTGTGGATGGTATTCAGGCGCGCGCCCAGGATTTCGCCGACCCGGTGCAGGTGGTGCAGGTAGGCGCGCGAGAAGTTGCGGCAGGTGTAGCAGGCGCAGCTTTCGTCGAGCGGGCGCGGGTCGTTGCGGTGCGCGGCGTTCTTGATCTTGACGTCGCCGTAGCGGGTGAAGAGCCAGCCGTTGCGCGCATTGCGGGTCGGCATCACGCAGTCGAACATGTCGACCCCGGCGGCCACGCCAGCGACCAGGTCCTCGGGCGTGCCCACGCCCATCAGGTAGTGTGGCTTGTTGGCCGGCAGGCGCGGTGCCACGTGCTCGAGCACGCGCATCATGTCTTCCTTGGGCTCGCCCACCGACAGGCCGCCGATGGCGAAGCCGTGGAAGTCCAGCTCGGACAGGCCCGCCAGCGATTCATCGCGCAGGTCCTCGTACATGCCGCCCTGGACGATGCCGAACAGCGCATTGGGGTTCTCCAGCCGCTCGAACTCGTCGAGGGAGCGCTTGGCCCAGCGCAGGCTCATGCGCATCGACTTGGCCGCTTCCTCGTGCGTGGCGGGGCGGCCGTCGATCTCGTACGGCGTGCACTCGTCGAACTGCATCACGATGTCCGAGTTCAGCGTGCGCTGGATCTGCATCGAGATCTCGGGCGAAAGGAAGAGCTTGTCGCCATTGACCGGCGACGCGAAGGTGACGCCATCCTCGGTGATCTTGCGCAGATCGCCCAGCGAAAACACCTGGAAACCGCCGGAATCGGTCAGGATCGGCTTATCCCAGCCGATAAACTTGTGCAGGCCGCCATGGGCGTTGACCACGTCCAGCCCCGGGCGCAGCCACAGGTGGAAGGTATTGCCCAGGATGATGTGCGCGCCGATCTCGTTCAGTTCCAGCGGCGACATGGCCTTGACCGAGCCATAGGTGCCCACCGGCATGAAGATCGGGGTCTCGACCACGCCGTGGTTCAGCGTGACGCGGCCGCGGCGGGCGTTGCCGTCGGTGGTGATGAGTTCGAAGTTGAGCATGCTTATGTCAGGGTTCAGGCCGCGGTTTCTGCGGGTTCCGCGGTATCGGCATCATTCCGGCGGGTCAGCAGCATGGCGTCGCCATAGCTGAAGAAGCGGTAGCGCTGCTCGACCGCATGGCGGTAAGTGGCGCGGATGGCTTCCACGCCGGCCAGCGCCGACACCAGCATCAGCAGCGTCGACTTGGGCAGGTGGAAGTTGGTGATCAGGGCATCGACCAGCCGGAAACGGTAGCCCGGGGTGATGAAGATATCGGTGTCGCCGCTGCCGGCGGTGAGCGTTCCATCAGGCTGCGCCGCCGATTCCAGCGCGCGCAGCGAAGTGGTGCCGACCGCGATCACGCGGCCGCCGCGGGCGCGCGTCTCGCGCACGGCCTGGGCCAGTTCCTCGGTGACGGCATACCACTCCGAATGCATCTTGTGCTCGGCCAGGTTCTCGGTGCGCACCGGCTGGAAGGTGCCGGCACCCACGTGCAGCGTCAGGAAGGCGCGGCGCACGCCGGCGGCATCCAGCCGCGCGAACAGTGCGTCGTCGAAGTGCAGGCCCGCGGTCGGCGCCGCCACGGCGCCAGGATTGCGCGCGTAGACGGTCTGGTAGCGGGTCTCGTCGTAGGCGTCCGGGTCGTGCGTGATATACGGCGGCAGCGGCAGGCGGCCGTAGCGCTCGATCAGGTCCAGCGCCGGCTCGGGGAAGCGTAGCGTGAAGAACTGGTCCACGCGTGGTCCGACCATCACCGTGAAGGCGTCTTGGGCCAGGTGAAGAGCGCTGCCCTCGCCGGGCGTCTTCGAGGCGCGCACCTGGGCCAGCACGGTATGCGAGTCCAGCACGCGCTCGACCAGCACCTCGACCTTGCCGCCGCTGGGCTTGTGGCCGAAGAAGCGTGCCTTGATCACGCGCGTGTCGTTGAAGACCAGCAGGTCTTCGCGGCGCAGGTAGTCGACGATGTCGCTGAAGGCGCGGTCGACCAGGCGCACCGCATCGGCGGTGTCGGCGGGCGCGAGCCGTTCCACCACCAGCAGCCGGCTGGCGCTGCGGTCGGGCAGCGCGCTCTGGGCGATCAGTTCTGGCGGCAGCGGAAAATCGAAATCGGAAAGCGTCAACATCGTGGAAACGGCGCGCGGGGCCCGCGACGGGTCGGAAAGCGAGGCACAAAGCGGCACTCGCCGCCCGTAGTGGCGGCCGGCATGGGTACAATCGGCGAATCCGATATTGTAAGGCCACGGGCGTGCTTGCCGCCGGGCCGGGCGTGATACCGGCTATTTCGGCTATTTGCCGGCGTTCCTGCCCATGCCCGCTGCCCCAGCCGTCCCTGCCGCCTGTCTTCGCTGCCGATGCCCGGAACCGCCACCGAAACGAACGACCTGTCCGCCGATGCCGCCAAGGAGGCGGCCGCACCCGCGCGTGGCAAGGCGGGGGAGGGCAAGGGCAAGCCCGCATCGTCCGCCACCTCGTCCGCCACCTCATCGGCGGCAGCGCGCCTCGCCAAGCTCGGCCTGCGCCGCCCGGTCGACCTGGTGCTGCACCTGCCGATGCGCTACGAGGACGAGACCACGCTGGCGCCGATCGCCGATGCGATCCGCCGCGCGGGGCTCGGCCAGCCGGCGCAGGTGGAAGGCGAGGTCATCTCCAACGAAGTCACGTTCCGTCCGCGCCGCCAGCTGGTGGTCAAGATTGCCGACGCGTCCGGCGAGCTGACGCTGCGCTTCCTCAACTTCTACGGCAGCCAGACCAAGCAGATGGCCGAAGGCGTGCGGCTGCGCGTGCGCGGCGAGATCCGCGGCGGCTTTTTTGGTGCCGAGATGGTCCATCCGACGGTGCGGCCGGTGGTGGAGGGCGAAGCGCTGCCGGACCGGCTGACGCCGGTGTATCCGTCCACCGCGGGCATCGCGCAGGCCTACCTGCGCAAGGCCATCGGCGGCGCGCTGTCGCGCACGCCGATGCCGGAGACGCTGCCGCGCCCGGTGCTGCAGGGTCCGCTGGCGCGCCTGCACCTGCGCCCGCTGGCCGACTGCCTGCGCCTGCTGCATGCGCCGCCTCCTGAAGAAAGCGAAGCGGCGCTGGCCGACCGCACGCATCCGGCCTGGCAGCGCATCAAGTTCGACGAACTGCTGGCGCAGCAGATCTCGCTGCGGCGCGCGCACGCGGCGCGGCGCGAGAAGACCGCGCCGACCATGCCGCGCCGCGAAGGCGGCCTGCTGACGCGCTTCCTGGCGGCGCTGCCGTTCCGGCTGACCGGCGCGCAGGAACGCGTGGTGGCCGAGATCGCCGCCGACATGGCGCGCCCGCACCCGATGCATCGGCTGCTGCAGGGCGATGTGGGCAGCGGCAAGACCATCGTCGCCGCGCTGGCGGCGTGCCAGGCGATCGACGCCGGCTACCAGGCCGCGCTGATGGCGCCGACCGAAATCCTGGCCGAGCAGCACTTCCGCAAGCTGTCGGCCTGGCTGGAGCCGCTCGGCGTGCCGGTGGTCTGGCTGGCCGGCAGCCTGAAGGCGCGCGACAAGCGCGTGGCCGCGGCACGCGTGGAGTCGGGCGAGGCGCAACTGGTGATCGGCACCCATGCGCTGATCCAGGACACGGTGCGCTTCGCGAAGCTGGGCCTGTCGGTGGTCGACGAACAGCACCGCTTTGGCGTGGCGCAGCGCCTGGCCTTGCGCGGCAAGGCGGGCGCGACCGATGTGCCGGCGACCGACACCGTGCCGCACCAGCTGATGATGTCGGCCACGCCGATCCCGCGCACGCTCGCCATGACGTATTACGCGGACCTGGACGTATCCGTGATCGACGAACTGCCGCCGGGCCGCACGCCGATCGTCACGCGCCTGGTCAACGACGAGCGGCGCGACGAAGTGATCGCGCGCATCCATCACGCCGCTGCAGAAGGCCGCCAGGTCTACTGGGTTTGTCCGCTGATCGAGGAAAGCGAGGCGCTGCAGCTGCAGACCGCGGTCGAGACCTATGAAACGCTGGTGGCCGCGCTGCCCGACCTGCGCGTCGGGCTGGTGCACGGCCGTCTGCCGCCTGCCGAAAAGGCCTCGGTGATGGATGACTTCAGCGCCAACCGCATGCAGGTGCTGGTCGCCACCACGGTGATCGAGGTGGGCGTGGACGTGCCCAACGCCTCGCTGATGGTGATCGAGCACGCCGAGCGCTTTGGCCTGGCGCAACTGCACCAGCTGCGCGGCCGCGTAGGGCGGGGCAGCGCCGAATCGGTGTGCCTGCTGATGTACCAGGCGCCGCTGTCGCCGACCGCGCGCGAGCGGCTGGCGACCATGCGCGAGACCACCGACGGTTTCGAGATCGCGCGCCGCGACCTGGAAATCCGCGGTCCGGGCGAGTTCCTCGGTGCGCGCCAGTCGGGCGAGGCCATGCTGCGCTTCGCCGACCTGCAGACCGACGCGTGGCTGGTGGAGTACGCGCAGGAAGCGGCCGAGCTGATGCTGGCACAGTTCCCCGAAGCGGTGGAAGCACACCTGTCGCGCTGGCTCGGCGGGCGCGAACACTACCTGAAGGCCTGATTGCGCCGGTGCTTGTGCCGCATCGTACGCATGCCGCACAAATCCCGGGGGCGCTCTGACAGATCCCGGAATCGAAGGTAAAATCTATCGCCTACCCGGAATTGATAAGTCATGACGCTCACTGAACTGAAGTACATCGTCGCCGTGGCGCGCGAGCGCCATTTCGGCCGGGCCGCCGAAGCCTGCTTCGTGTCGCAACCGACGCTGTCGGTGGCCATCAAGAAGCTGGAAGACGAACTCAACGTGCAGATCTTTGAGCGCGGCACCTCCGAGGTGTCGGTGACCAACATCGGCGAGCAGATCGTGGCGCAGGCCCAGCGCGTGCTCGAGCAGACCATGGCCATCCGCGAGATCGCCAAGCAGGGCAAGGACCCGCTGGCCGGGCCGCTGCGCGTGGGCGTGATCTACACCATCGGGCCATACCTGCTGCCATCGCTGGTCAAGCAGATGATCGGGACCGTGCCGCAGATGCCGCTGATGCTGCAGGAGAACTACACGCACAAGCTGATCGAGCTGCTCAAGCAGGGCGAGATCGATTGCGCGGTAATGGCCGAGCCGTTCCCCGATTCCGGCCTGACGGTGCGTCCGCTGTACGACGAGCCCTTCGTGGTCGCCGTGCCGCGCGGCCACCAGCTCGCCGAGGCGCGCGCGATCGACCCGGACGAGCTGAAGCGGCAGACCATGCTGCTGCTGGGCAGCGGCCACTGCTTCCGCGACCATGTACTGGGCGTGTGCCCGGAGCTGTCGCGCTTCTCGCAGGCCGCGGATGGCATCCAGAAGACGTTCGAAGGCTCCTCGCTGGAAACCATCCGGCATATGGTGGCCAGCGGCGTCGGCATTACCGTGCTGCCGCGTACCTCGGTGCCCGACCTGAAGGCCAAGGGCGACATGCTGTCGTACGTGCCGTTCGCCGATCCGGTGCCTGACCGCCGCGTGGTGCTGGCCTGGCGCAAGAGCTTCACCCGCCTGCCGGCGATGGAAGCACTGGCCAATGCCGTGGCCGCCTGCGAGCTGCCCGGCGTGCGCAAGCTCGATGCCAAGGAGCTCGCGGAAGCCGCCTGATCCTCCAACCAGACGCAAGCCAGAGGCCGCAACGGGCTATCCGTTGCGGCCTTTGTTTTTCTGTCCCCGCAGTACGGCATTTTCGGAGCCTGCCTTCGCTCCATCACTTTGCGCCGGCATGAAACCGGGGCAAGTCGAATAGATTTGACCTAATACATAGGTATAAATAATTAAATTCTCAGTCCAATAGTTTGTTTGTAGACTGCCTTCTACCATGCCGACTGGCATCGAACCAGGCAAGGAGCCGATCATGAGCACCAGTGCCCAGTCCATTTCCGGCACAACGATCAAGCGCCCGTTCTCTCTCCGCATGGGGCGCTACCTGCTCGATTGCCTTGCCTGCTACGCCGCCGCCAACTGAGGCGGAATTCTCTTCCAGCCCACCCACAACAAGAGGAATAGATGAGCAAGAAGGACACTCTCACCACCGCAGCCGGCGCACCCGTTGCCGACAACCAGAACTCGCAGACCGCCGGCCCGCGCGGCCCGATGCTGCTGCAGGACGTCTGGTTCCTCGAAAAACTGGCCCACTTCGACCGTGAAGTCATTCCCGAGCGCCGCGTGCATGCCAAGGGCTCCGGTGCCTACGGCACGTTCCGGGTCACGCACGACATCACGAAATACACCAAGGCCTCGATCTTCGCCGAAATCGGCAAGGAAACGCCGCTGTTTATCCGCTTTTCGACCGTCGCCGGCGAGCGTGGCGCGGCCGATGCCGAGCGCGACGTGCGCGGGTTCTCGGTCAAGTTCTATACCGATGAAGGCAACTGGGACGTGGTGGGCAACAACACGCCGGTGTTCTTCGTGCGCGATCCGCTCAAGTTTCCCGACTTCATCCACACGCAGAAACGCAACCCGCGCACCAACCTGCGCGACCCGATCGCGGTGTGGGACTTCTGGTCGCGCCATCCGGAATCGCTGCACCAGGTCACCATCCTTATGAGCGACCGGGGCCTGCCGCAGAACTATCGGCAGATCCACGGCTTCGGCTCGCATACGTATTCGTTCATCAACGCCAACAACGAGCGCTTCTACGTCAAGTTCCACTTCAAGTCGCAGCAAGGCATTGCCAACTGGACCAATGAAGAGGCGGCCAAGGTGGTGGCGAACGACCGCGAGAGCGCGCAGCGCGACCTGTTCGGGAATATCGAGCAGGGCAACTTCCCGCGCTGGAACCTGCGCGTGCAGGTCATGCCGGAGGCGGACGCGGTCAGGTACCACATCAACCCGTTCGATTTGACCAAGGTCTGGCCGCACAAGGACTACCCGCTGATCGACGTAGGCGTGCTGGAGTTGAACCGCAACCCGGACAACTATTTTGCCGAGGTCGAGCAGGTGGCGATGAATCCCGCCAATATTGTGCCGGGCATCGGCTTTTCGCCCGACAAGATGTTGCAAGGCCGCCTGTTCTCGTACGGCGACACGCAGCGCTACCGGCTCGGCATCAACCACCACCAGATCCCCGTGAATGCGCCGCAATGCCCGTTCCACAATACCTTCCACCGCGACGGTGCGATGCGCGTGGACGGAAACCAGGGCGGCAAGCTGAACTACGAACCGAACCGGGAAAGCGCCTACAGCGCCAGCGAACGCGCGATCGAGCCGCCGCTCGCGCTCGACGGCGCGGCCGACCGCTGGGACCACCGCGTCGACACGGACTACTACAGCCAGCCCGGCGCGCTGTTCCGGTTGTTCGACGAGGGCCAGCGCCAGCGTCTGTTCGCCAATATCGCGGCGGCAATGCAGGGCGTGCCGGAAGAGATCGCGCGCAAGCAGATCGAGCACTTCACCAAGGCCGATCCGGCCTACGGCGAGGGCGTGAAGCGCGCGCTTGACCTGAAGTAACCGTCTGGCGCGGCTGGCATGGCCGCCGCGCCTGGGAGAACCACCATGGCAATGATCCGGTTCTTTGTCGACGAGTGGCGCAAGCTTTGGCATGACGGCCATGACAAGCCCGAGCGCCCCGATGCCGCGCGGCTGCGCCACAAGCTGTGGCGCAAGGAAGTCGGCGTCGGCGTGATCCTGATCGGCGCCGCGGTGGTCTTTATCGAGATAGTCCGGGGTTTGTCCGGGATCGCCGGCTAATGCAATAATGCGGGTAACGCGCCGCCCGGAACCGTGTTTTCAGCAATTCCGGCGGCGCTCCTCGTGCTTTACCAGAACGGAGCGTACCTACCATGGCAAAGAAGAATGAGATGAGCGTGAACATCGGTATTTCCGACAAGGACCGCAAGAAGATCGCGGAAGGCCTGTCCAAGCTGCTGGCAGACACCTACACCCTCTACCTCAAGACCCATAACTTCCACTGGAACGTGACGGGTCCCATGTTCAATACGCTGCATCTGATGTTCGAGACGCAGTACACCGAACTGGCGCTGGCCGTGGACTCGATCGCCGAGCGCATCCGCGCGCTGGGCTATCCGGCACCGGGCACCTACAAGGAATACGCCCGCCTGTCGTCGATCGCCGAAGAAGAGGGCGTGCCCGAGGCGACCGAGATGATCCGCAAGCTGGTCGAAGGCCAGGAAGCCGTGGTGCGCACCGCACGCTCGCTCTTCCCGGTGATCGACGCCGCCGGCGACGAGCCGTCGGCCGACCTGCTGACCCAGCGCATGCAGACGCACGAGAAGACCGCGTGGATGCTGCGCGCGATGCTCGCCTGACGCCTTTGAGCGACTTCCGGCCGCGGCCACGCGGCGGCCGGCATTGCGCGCTGCAGCCATCCGGGCTGTGGCGCGTTTTCATTGAATCTTCCTTCCCGGATCCCCGCCGTGCAGTCCCTGTCGCCATTGCCTCCTCCTTCCATGCTTGAACGCCTTTCCCTCTACGCGCGCCTGGTGCGCATCGACAAGCCGATCGGCACGCTGCTGCTGTTGTGGCCGACGTTGTGGGCCATGTGGATGGCAGCCGGCGGGCCGCCGTCGTGGGGATTGTTCTGGATCTTCGTGGCAGGGACGTTTTTGATGCGCTCGGCGGGATGCGCGATCAATGACTGGGCGGATCGGGATTTTGACAGGCATGTGAAGCGGACCAAGGAGCGGCCGCTGACTGCCGGCAAGATCGCCGCCTGGGAAGCGCTTGCTGTTGCTGCGGTGCTGGCGCTGGTGGCGTTTACGCTGGTGCTGCCGCTTAATGCCTTGACCAAGTGGCTCGCCGTGGTGGCGGCGGTAGTGGCGGGGACTTATCCGTTCTTCAAGCGGTTCTTTGCGATTCCGCAGGCTTATCTCGGGATTGCATTCGGGTTTGGCATTCCGATGGCGTTTGCCGCGATCCAGGATCAGGTGCCGCCGGTGGCGTGGCTGATGTTGCTGGCCAATGTGTTTTGGGCGGTGGCTTATGACACGGCTTATGCGATGGTGGATCGGGATGATGATCTGCTGATCGGGATGAAGACTTCGGCGATTACGTTTGGTCGCTTTGATGTCTTTGCGATTATGGTTTGCTATGCGGCGTTTCTGGTGCTGATGGCTTTGGCAGGATTAATGCTGGGACTTGGGTGGCCGTATTGGGTTGGGCTGGCTGCGGCGGGTGTTTGTGCGGGGTATCACTACACGCTGATCCGGGGGCGGGATCGGATGAGGTGTTTTGCTGCCTTTCGGCATAACAATTGGCTGGGGGCGTGTGTTTTTGTTGGGACGGCGTTGGCTTATTTGATTGTGTGATTCTTGATTGATGGCCGACGGCTCATGCTATTGACGACATGTTGTCGGCTGTTTTAGTACTCGCATATCGCTGCTTGTGACATGCTGTCGGCCGTTGAACCGCCTGGTTCCGCCCTCCTGGGCGGGTCACTTTTTGCCCGAGCGGCAAAAAGTAACCCAAAAAGCGCGTTGCGGCCCTGCGGGCGGCCACTCTTATCGTAGTGTGCCGGGGCTTTCGTACGGGGCTTTGCTTCGTTGCGGGGCAGGACTGCCTGACGCCGTGGTGCGCCACGGTGGCTCTGGATTGACGCGATGTTTGAACGAGCCCAGAGCTGTGAGTGGCCCCTGCTGCGGGCGGCATGGTAGGAACGCCTACGGCTGCGCTGCGCGCCGGCCCTAAGGGCAAGGCCGCCGCCCCACGTCCTCGCCCGGGCTTCGGGCCCGGCGTCATTCACGACGGAGCTGTGCGAGCGCAGCGACGCACTCCGTGCCCGAGCCCTAAATCACAGGTACTGCCGGCGCGCAGCGCAGCCGAAGGCGTTCCTGTGTTGACGCCGGCAGCAGGCGGCCTACGCCCGGCATGGGGATTGTCCAATAGTGGGTCGACGCAGCCACTATCCCAGACTCACCTGGCGTAGCAGGTCCGAACCACTAGCCACATCGAACGGAAATCACCACCGCCCGAACCACCCACGCCGATAACTTGATAGCCAGCCGCTCAGGCGACGCGTTTTTTGGTTACTTTTTGTCGCTCGGACAAAAAGTGACCCCGCCCAGGAGGGCGGAACCAGGCGCTTCAACGGCCGCAGCATGTCACCAACGGCGACAGCGGACACCTAAACGCCCGACAGCATGTCATCAGCAGCGAAAGCCCACGAGCACTAGTCCTTCCCAAACTCTCCCCCCATCTCCGCCCCCCGAGCCGCGGCAGCATGCATCGCGCGCACGAAAGCATCACCAATCCCAGCCGCCTCCATTGCCGTCAGCGCGGCATAAGTCGTACCGCCCTTTGAAGTCACCCGTTCCCGCAGCGTCGAAACCGCCTCCGAAGACTGCCCAGCCAGCGCCGCAGCACCGCGAAAAGTCTCAACCGCCAGCTCGCGCCCCTGCTCCGCACTCAGTCCCAGCTCAGTAGCTGCCCGCTGCATCGCCTCGATGAAATAGAAGACATAGGCCGGGCCACTGCCGGAGATGGCGGTGACGCCATCGATCTGCGCATCATTCTCGACCCACACACACTTGCCCACAGCCTGCGCCACGGCGCTGGCAACATCCCGGTCAGCCGACGACAATCCTGCCGCCGCCGCCAGGCCAGTCATCCCCATCCCTGCCAGTGCCGGCGTATTCGGCATCGCCCGCACCAGCCGGTTGCGTCCACCCAGCCACCGCTGCATGTCCTGCAACCGGATCCCGGCCGCCACGCTGATCACCAGGTTGCCATCGCCAGCCGGCAGGTATGGCAGCAGCTGCGCCGCAGCCTCGCGGAACTGCTGCGGCTTGACCGCCAGCACCAGCACGTCACTGGCGCCGAATGCCGCATCCGGCGCCCCCGCGGCATGGACGCCGAGATCGCGCGACAGGCGCTGCTGCGCCTCCGGGAAAGGATCGACCACGCGGATCGAACCAGCGGGAACGCCGCGGGCGATCAGGCCGCCGATCAGCGCGGAGGCCATATTGCCGCCGCCGAGAAAGCCGAAGGTGAGGGTATCGAGCATGGGTGTCTCTGCAGTGTCTGGATTGATATTGGCGCCGGCTCAGCCGCGCGCACCGAAGATCGCGGTGCCGATCCGCACCAGGTTGGCGCCCTCGGCGATGGCGGCTTCCATGTCGCCCGACATGCCCATCGATAGCGTGTCGAGGTCCAGGCCGTTCTCCCGCAGCCCGCCCAGCAGCGCGCGCATGGCGGCAAACGGCCGCCGCTGGGCAACGGGATCGTCTTCAGGTTCGGGAATCGCCATCAGGCCCCGCAGCCGCAGGCCGGGCAGCGCGGCCACGGCCTGTGCCAGCGCCGGCACCTCAGCCGGCGCGACGCCGCTCTTGCTGGCTTCGCCACTGATATTGACCTGGAGGCAGACCTGCAGCGGCGCCATCCCGGCCGGGCGCTGCGCCGACAGCCGCTCGGCGATCTTGAGCCGGTCGATGGCATGCGCCCAGTCGAAATGCTCCGCCACCGGTCGCGTCTTGTTGCTTTGCAGCGGGCCGATGAAATGCCACTGCAACCGGCCCCGCAAATCGGCCAGCGCGGCGATTTTCTCCACCCCTTCCTGGACATAGTTCTCGCCAAAGGCGAACTGACCGGCCTCGGCGGCGGCGCGTACGCGGTCAGCGGATACGGTCTTGGAAACGGCCAGCAGGGCGATGTCGCCGGGCTGCCTGCCAGCCTGTTGTGCGGCCGCCGCAATGCGCTGGTTCACGGCTTGCAAGTTGGCGGCAATCACAGACATAATCCGGCGGACATATAAGAAGTACTTAAAGTACTGATAACTATTTCAGGGTGGGGTCATTATAGATGGACATCGCGCAGCTATTGGCTTTCGCCGTCAAGAACAAGGCGTCCGATCTTCATCTGTCATCGGACATGCCGCCGATGGTCCGGATCCACGGCGACATGCGCCGGATCAATGTCGCGGCGATGGCGCACAAGGATGTCCACGCCATGGTGTACGACATCATGAGCGACACCCAGCGCAAGCTCTACGAAGAACGGCTGGAAATCGACTTCTCGTTCGAGATTGCCGGCCTGTCGCGCTTCCGGGTCAATGCCTACAACACGCAGCGCGGCGCCGCCGCGGTGTTCCGTACCATTCCCTCCAAGGTCCTGACGCTGGAAGAGCTGCGCGCGCCGGCGGTGTTCGCCGACCTGTGCATGAAGCCGCGCGGACTGGTGCTGGTGACGGGGCCGACCGGTTCAGGCAAGTCCACCACGCTGGCGGCGATGGTCGACCATCGCAACGAAAACGACATGGGTCACATCCTGACGGTGGAAGACCCGATTGAATTCGTCCACAACTCCAAGAAAAGCCTGATCAACCAGCGCGAGCTGGGGCCGCACACGCATTCGTTCGCCAACGCGCTGCGCTCGGCGCTGCGTGAAGATCCGGACGTCATCCTCGTGGGCGAATTGCGCGACCTGGAAACCATCCGCCTGGCGCTGACCGCGGCCGAAACCGGCCACCTCGTCTTCGGCACGCTGCACACCAGTTCCGCGGCCAAGACCATCGACCGTGTGGTCGACGTGTTCCCGCCGGAAGAAAAGGACATGGTGCGCACCATGCTGTCCGAATCGCTGGAAGCGGTGATCTCGCAGACGCTGCTGAAGACCCGCGACGGCAACGGCCGCACGGCCGCGCACGAAATCATGATCGCCACGCCGGCAATCCGGCACCTGATCCGCGAGAACAAGATCGCGCAGATGTACTCGATGATGCAGACCAGCAGCGGGCTGGGCATGCAGACGCTGGACCAGTGCCTGTCGGACCTGATCAAGCGCAGCGCCATCAGCTACAACGACGCGCGCGCTATTGCCAAGAACCCCGACGCATTCATGGGCTGAGGCCCGCACCGACGCTTGCCTCCTGGCCGCCGCACGCATGCGGCTGCCGCACTCCTGCAGGACACCGCCATGCTCGATCGCGAATCCGCCGCCAAGTACATCAACGACCTGCTGGAGCTGATGGTCAGCAACCGCGGCTCGGACCTGTTCATCACCGCCGACTTCCCGCCCGCGATCAAGGTCGACGGCAAGATCACGCCGGTGTCGCAGCAGCCGCTGAACCCGACGCAGGCGCTGGGCCTGGTGCGCTCGGTGATGAACGAGCGGCAGGTGCAGGACTTCGACACCAGCCGCGAATGCAACTTCGCCATCACCGCGCCCAAGGCGGGGCGCTTCCGGGTGTCGGCGTTTATCCAGCAGGGGAAGGCCGGCATGGTGGTGCGGACCATCAATACGCGGATTCCGTCGGTGGCGGACCTGGACCTGCCCCCGACGCTGCATGACATCGTGATGTCCAAGCGCGGCCTGGTGATCGTGACCGGCGCGACCGGCTCGGGCAAGTCGACCACGCTGGCGGCGATGCTCGACCACCGCAACGCGCATTCCTACGGCCACATCATCACCATCGAGGACCCGATCGAATACGTGCATGCGCACCAGAACTGCGTCGTCACGCAGCGCGAGGTCGGCATCGATACCGAGTCGTGGCACGTGGCGCTGAAGAACACGCTGCGCCAAGCGCCCGACGTGATCCTGATCGGCGAAATCCGCGACCGCGAGACCATGGAGTACGCGATGCAGTACGCGGAAACCGGCCACCTGTGCCTGGCCACGCTGCACGCCAACAACGCCAACCAGGCGATCGATCGCGTGGTCAACTTCTTCCCCGAGGAAAAGCGCCAGCAGTTGCTGATCGACCTGTCGCTGAACCTGAAGGCGATGGTGTCGCAGCGGCTGCTGCCGCGCGCCGGGCGCAAGGGCCGCGTGCCGGCGGTGGAGATCATGATCGGCACGCCGCTGGTGGCCGACCTGATCTTCAAGGGCGAGATCCACGAGCTGAAGGAAGTCATCAAGAAATCGCGCGAGCAGGGCATGATCTCGTTCGACCAGGCGCTGTTCGACCTGTACGAGGAAGGCAAGATCACCTACGAGGATGCGCTGCGCAATGCCGACTCGCTCAATGACCTGCGCCTGATGATCAAGCTGCACAGCGCGCGCGCCAAGGACACCGACCTGGGCGCCGGCACCGAGCACCTGAACGTGATCTAGAGTCCGGCTGCCGTGCACGCCAGCGCGCATGGGCGTATGCTTCGGCCACGAGCAAGCAGTCCGCAGGAGTCTGCCATGAGCAATATCTACCAGTTCGATGCCAATTCGCTGTCGGGGCAACCCGTGCCGCTGTCGCAGTTCCACGGCAAGGTGCTGCTGGTCGTCAATACCGCCAGCGAATGCGGCTTTACGCCGCAGTATGCCGGCCTGCAGAGGCTGTATGAGGAGTATCGCGAGCGCGGGCTGGAAGTGCTGGGCTTCCCGTGCAACCAGTTCGGCAAGCAGGAGCCGGGCGATGCGCAGCAGATCGGCCAGTTCTGCGAATCGCGCTTCAGCGTGAGCTTCCCGATGTTCGCCAAGATCGACGTCAACGGCGAGCAGGCGCATCCGCTGTACCGCTGGCTCACCACCGAGAAGCGCGGCGTGCTGGGGACGCAGGGCATCAAGTGGAATTTCACCAAGTTCCTGGTGCGGCGCGATGGCACGGTGTACGAACGCTACGCCCCGACCACCAAGCCGGAAGAGCTGCGCAAGGATATCGAGACGCTGCTGTCCGATCCGGCGGCCTGAGCTACGCGCCGCTGGCGCGCACCGCGCGCAGGAAGCCGTTGAGCGACCGGTCCGGGGTTTCATGGAAATGGTCGTCCAGCATGCGGATGGCGCGGCAGCGGTCGAGGCGGAAGCTGCGGTAGTCCGAGCGCGTGGTGCACCACGCCGCCAGCAGCCACGCATTGCCCCAGAAGAACAGGCCCAGCGGCATCACCACGCGTTCGGTGATGCGCTGCTGCGCGTCGCAGTAGTCGAGCAGCAGCAGCTTTTGCTCGCCCAGCGCGCCGTGCACGATGTCGAAGGCTTCGCGCACGTGCGACTGGTTGACATACTCGGGCGCAAACACGCGGCTTTGCTGCGCCGCGAGCCGGCGCGGGGCCGGCAGTGCGGCGACCAGCTTCTCCAGCGCGGGATCGGCCGCGGCGGCGAGCGCGCCGCCGCCCCAGGCTTTCAGCAGCCGCAGGCCGGCCACCAGCGCTTCCACTTCCATGGCACTGAACATCAGCGGCGGGACATCGAAATCGGCGCGCAGCCGGTAGCCGATGCCGGCCTCACCCTCGACCGGCACGCCTGACAGCGACAGCGCCTGGATATCGCGATAGACCGTGCGCTCCGACACGCCGAGCCGCTGCGCCAGCAGCGCCGCCGTGGTCAGGCGGCGGCCGCGCAGGACCTGGACGATCTGGAAGAGGCGATCGGCGCGGCGGCTCATCCGTGGCGGCTTCCCTTATGTGGCACAGGTCCGCTTATCCGGCAAACGGCTCGTGCAGCCCGATGCGGTTGCCTTCGCTATCGGTGATATGCGCGATGCGGCCGATCTCGCCCGGCAGGCGCAGCGGCCCGAACACGGTCTTGCCGCCGGCGCGCGCGGCGCGCTCCAGCAGCGCGTCCAGCTCGGGTGCGTGCAGGTAGGGCACCGTGCCGTAGTAGTTGCTGGGGCGATAGCCTTCGCCGGCGACCAGCGCGCCGCCCGGATCGGGGTGCGGGAACACGGCCATGTCGACCTGGCCCATGGTCTCGCGGCGCAGCGTGGTGTCGAAGACCTGTTCGTAGAAGCCGATGGCGCGGCCCATGTCGACGACAGGGATTTCCAGCCAGTTGATCAGACGGTTGCTCATGACGGGCTCCTTGGTTCCGGTTGATGGGGAGTGAGGAGCTCGCATCATGCGCGGGGGCTGCTGACAGCGTGCTGTCAGGAGGCTGTCAGTGTGGCATCCACGCCGCCATCACCGGCACCAGGATCGCGGTCAGCACGCCGTTCAGCCCCATGCCGAGCGCGGCGAAGGCGCCGGCTTCCTGGTTCACCTGGAACGCGCGCGCGGTGCCGATGCCATGCGCAGCCACGCCGGTGGCAAAGCCGCGCACGCTGTAGTCGCGGATGCGCAGCAGGTTCAGCAGGCTGGTCGCGCTGACCGCGCCGATGATGCCGGTGCCCATCACCAGCACCGCGGTCAGCGATGGCAGGCCCCCGATCTTCTCGGCCACGCCCATCGCAATCGGGATGGTCACGGATTTTGGCGCCAGCGAGCGCACGGTCTCGGGCGAGGCACCCAGCAGCCAGGCGATGCCGACCGCCGATACCACCGCGACCACCGAGCCAGCCACCAGGCCGGCCAGCAGCGGGAACACATGGGTGCGCAGCTTGGGCAGCTGCATGTACAGCGGCACCGCCAGTGCCACGGTGGCCGGTCCGAGCAGGAAGTGCACGAACTGCGCGCCGTCGAAGTAGGTCTTGTACGGCGTGCCGGTGACGGTCAGCACCGTGACCAGCAGCGCCACCGCGATCATCACCGGGTTGGCCAGCGGCGAGAAGCGCGACTTCTCGTAGATGCGGAAGGCAAAGACGTAGGCGAGCAGCGTGGCCGTCAGCCCGACCAGCGGGCTCGCGGCCAGGTAGACCCAGATCTCGTTGAGGCGTGGCGTCATCATGCCTGCTCTCCCTCCGCACCGGCGTTGGGCGCGCCGGTGCGCTTGCGCATCAGCATGCGCGTGACTACCGCGGTGGTGGCGATGGCGAGCCAGGTGGAAATCACCAGCGCCACCAGGATCGGCATCCATTCGCCTTCGATGCGGTTGGCGTGCACCATGATGCCGACGCCGGCGGGGACGAACAGCAGCGACAGGTGCTTGAGCAGTTCGCTGGTGGTGCCCTGGATGATGGGCAACAGGCGGTCGTCGAAGACGAGCCAGCCGAACAGCAGGATCATGCCGAGCACGGGGCCGGGCACGGGCAGGCGCAGCGCGTAGCTGATCACCTCCCCGACGGATTGGAAAACCAGCAGGATGGCAAAGGTCTGGAGCATGGGGGCGGTCGTGGTTGCGCATTTCGCCCCTCTCCCGCAAGCGGGAGAGGGGAGACAACCACGGCCTTGCTCCGGCCGGGGGATGTTATCCCAGCATCCGGTCGACCAGTTCGACCCAGTGCATCACCGGCGTATCGGTACCGCTTTGCAGGTGCGTGATGCAGCCGATATTGGCTGACACGATGGCTTCGGGCTGCGTGGCCTGCAGTTTGCCGAGCTTGTCGTCGCGCAGGCGGTAGGCCAGTTCCGGCTGCAGCACGGAATACGTGCCCGCCGAGCCGCAGCACAGGTGGCTGTCAGCGCAGAGTTTGACCTCCACGCCGAGGTCGGTCAAGAGTGCCTCCACCTTGCCGCGGATCTGCTGGCCGTGCTGCAGCGTGCAGGGCGGGTGGTAAGCGACGCGCCGGCTGTCGCGCGGCACCGCGCCGGCCAGGGCGTGCAGGTCGTCGGCAAAGTCCGGCAGGATCTCGGACAGGTCGCGCGTCAATGCGGAAACGCGTCGCGCGCGCTCCGCGTACTTTGGATCGTTGCGCAGCAAATGCCCGTAGTCCTTGACCATCGCGCCGCAGCCGGAGGCGGTCATCACGATAGCCTCGGCGCCGGCTTCGATATGCGGCCACCACGCATCGATATTGCGGCGCATATTGTCGAGGCCGCCGTCGTGGTCGCCGGTGTGGAAACGGATTGCCCCGCAGCAGCCCGCCTCGCGCGCCACCACCAGTTGCACGCCGACACGGTCGAACACGCGCGCGGTCGCGGCATTGATGTTGGGCGACATCGCCGGTTGCACGCAACCGTCGAGCAACAACATCTTGCGTGCGTGGACATTGCGGGGCCAGGTGCCGGCTTCGGCGGCTTGCGACAGCGCCGGCACCTTGTTGCGCAGCGCGCCCGGCAGCATCGGCCGCATCATCTGGCCAAGCCGCAGCGCGGTGCTGAACAGCTTCGGGCGCGTCAGCCCCTCGCGCAGCACCCAGCGCGCCATGCGCTGGCCGGCGGGGCGCTGGATGCCTTCGGCTTCGAGCTTGTCGTCGACCACCTTGCGGCCGATGTCGACCAGGCGCCCGTAGCGCACGCCCGACGGGCAGGTCGACTCGCAGTTACGGCAGGTCAGGCAGCGGTCCAGGTGCAGGCGCGTGCTTTCGGTGATGGCATTGCCTTCCAGCACCTGCTTCATCAGGTAGATACGCCCGCGCGGCCCGTCGAGTTCGTCGCCGAGCAGTTGATACGTCGGGCACGTGGCGGTGCAGAAGCCGCAATGCACGCATTTGCCGACGATGGATTTGGCTTCCTCGCCTTCGGGCGTGTTGCGGAGAAAATCGGCCAGGGTCGTTTGCATGGTGTGGGGAGGTCTTTGCCTGGGCGTGGGAACGCTTGGGTGGTCCGGATCAGAGTCCGGGATACATGCGCTGCGGATTGAAGATGCCGGCCGGGTCGAAGGTCGCCTTCAGGCGGCGGTGGATTGCCGCCAGCGGCGAGGCCAGCGGCGTGAACACGCCCACCGACTTGTCGCCGTTGCGGAACAGCGTGGCATGGCCGCCGGCGGCCTGGGCCACGGCGCGCACGCTTTCGGCATCGGTCCTGGTGGCGCCATCGGCGGGCAGCCACCAGCGCTGGCCGCCGCCCCATTCCACCAGTTGCTGGCCCGGCAGGTCCAGCGGCGCGGCGACCGGCGGCACCGCCAGGCGCCACAGCGCGCGGCCCGCGTGCGCCGGCGCGAAGAAGGCATGGGTCTGCTCGCGCAGCGATTGCCACAGCGCGGTGGCCACGGCGGCATCGACACGCTCGCCACCCAGTCGTGCGCATGCGGCGCGCACCGCCGCGGTGGCGCCTGCCAGGCGCACGTGCAGCACGCCGTCATGCCAGGCTGACGCGGCCAGCGGCAGCGGCTGGCCGCCCCACTGGTTCAGCTGCCGGATCGCATCGGCCTGCGCCAGCTCGAAGCGCAGCGTGGCTTCGTCGAACGGCGCGGGCAGCACCTTGAGCGACACTTCCAGCACCAGCCCGAGCGTGCCCAGCGAGCCCGCCAGCAGCCGCGAGACATCGTAGCCGGCCACGTTCTTCATCACCTGGCCGCCGAAGTTCATCACCTCGCCCTTGCCGTCCATCAGCTGCGCCCCCAGCACGAAGTCGCGCAGCGCGCCGACCGACTGCCGGCGCGGGCCTGACAAGCCGGCGGCCACCGCGCCGCCCAGCGTGGCCGCGCTGGCCTGACCGGGCAGCGCGAAGTGGGGCGGCTCGAAGGCCAGCACCTGGCGCTTCCCGGCCAGCGCGGCTTCGACTTCCGCCAGCGGCGTGCCGCAGCGCGCCGTGATCACCAGCTCGGCCGGGTCGTAGTCGACGATGCCGGCGTAGGCGCGCGTGTCCAGCACCTGGCCTTCAGGTGCCTGGCCGTAGAAGTCCTTGCTGCCGCCACCGCGCAGCCGCAGCGGCGTGCGGGTTTCGGTGGCTTGCCTGACGGCGTCGCGGAAGGCGTCGAGGGTGGCTTGCATATGCGTGGGTGGTGCGTGGCTGATGAGGAGGAGATTGTTTCCGTCGCGGCTCAGGATCCGGGCTTGCCGTCGCGGCCGCCGGGGACTTCAGGCCTGTCGTTCTGGTAATCCGGCAGCGCGCTGCCGCAGTGCTTGCAGTACATCGCGTCGGGCTCGTGGCCCTCGGTCAGGCAATGGGTGCAGGTGCGCGTGGTCAGCGGCTTCTTCAGGATGCTTGCGGCCAGCTCGGCGCCGACGATGCCGGTGGGGAAGGCGATGATGCCGTAGCCCAGCAGGATCGTCAGCGAGGTGATGAACTGGCCCAGCGGCGTCTTCGGCACCATGTCGCCGAAGCCGGTGGTGGTGAGCGTGACCACCGCCCAGTACATGGCGAGCGGAATGCTGTGGAAACCGTGCTCGGGACCTTCGACCACATACATCACCGTGCCCAGGATCACGGTGATGATGAACACCGTGCCCAGGAACACGAAGATCTTGCGCCGGCTGTTGATCAGCGCGTTGTACAGGATCTCCGCTTCCTCGAAATACACCGTCAGCTTGAGGATCCGGAAAACGCGCAACAGCCGCAGCAGGCGCACGTCGATCAGGAAGTGCAGTTCCGGCACGAAGAACGCGAGCCACGTCGGCATGATCGAAATGAAGTCGATGATGCCGTAGAAGCTGAAGACATAGCGCCATGGCCTGCGCACCACGAGGATGCGCATCACGTACTCGGCCGTGAAGATCAGCGTGAAGCCCCACTCCAGCACGGTGAACAGCGTGCCGAGCCGGTCATGGACGGCGGGCAGGCTGTCGAGCATCACCACCATTACGCTGGCGACGATCGCGATCAGCAGCGCGACGTCGAAAATGCGCCCTTCGCGCGTGTCGGCCTCGAAGATGATGGTGTACCAGCGCTGGCGCCAGCCGGTCTCGGGCTGGCCCAGGCGCTGGCGAATCACCGCCTCCTGGTGCTGGCGTCGGCGTTCGTTGGCCATGGCGCGGGCTTCAGAAGCGCGGCAGGTCCGGATGCGGCAGCAGTCCCTTCCTGACGTGCATCTTGCCGTATTCCGCGCAGCGCGCCAGCGTGGGGATGGCCTTGTCCGGGTTCAGCAGGCGGGCCGGGTCGAAGGCCGCCTTGACGCCGAAGAACGCCTCGCGCTCGCTCGGCGAGAACTGCACGCACATCGAGTTGAGCTTCTCCACGCCCACGCCGTGCTCGCCGGTGACGGTGCCGCCCAGCTCGACGCACGCTTCCAGGATGTCGGCGCCGAACAGCTCGGCGCGGTGCCACTCGTCCTGGTCCGCGCCATCGAACAGGATCAGCGGATGCATGTTGCCGTCGCCGGCGTGGAACACGTTGATGCAGCGCAGGCCGTATTTGCGCTCCATCTCTTCGATGCGGCGCAGCAGCGTGCCGATATGCTTGCGCGGGATGGTGCCGTCCATGCAGTAATAGTCCGGTGAAATGCGGCCCGCGGCGGGGAAGGCGTTCTTGCGCCCGCTCCAGAAGCGCAGGCGCTCGGCTTCGTTCTGCGAGACCACGATGCGGGTGCAGCCCGACGCCTTCAGCACCGCGCTCATGCGCTCGATCTCTTCCGCCACTTCCTCGGGCGTGCCATCGGATTCGCACAGCAGGATGGCGGCGGCATCGAGGTCATAGCCGGCGTGCACGAACTCTTCCACCGCGGCGGTGGCGGGCTTGTCCATCATCTCCAGCCCGGCCGGGATGATGCCGGCGGCGATCACCTCGGCCACCGCATTGCCGCCTTTCTCGACGTCGTCGAAGCACGCCATGATGACTTGCGCCAGCTGCGGCTTGGGGATCAGGCGCACGGTCACCTCGGTGACCACGGCCAGCATGCCTTCGGAGCCGATCACCGCGGCCAGCAGGTCCAGGCCGGGCGAATCGGGCGCATCCGAACCGAACACCACCACCTCGCCTTCCATGGTCACGGCGCGCACGCGCAGCACGTTGTGCACGGTCAGGCCGTACTTCAGGCAATGGACGCCGCCGGAGTTCTCGCTGACATTGCCGCCGATGGTGCAGGCGATCTGCGACGAGGGATCGGGCGCGTAATAGAGGTTGTGGGGCGCGGCGGCATCGGAGATGGCCAGGTTGCGCACGCCGGGCTGGACCACCGCGGTGCGCGAATACGGGTCGACCGAGAGGATGCGCTTGAACTTGGCCAGCGACAGCACCAGGCCTTCTGCGATCGGCATGGCGCCGCCGGACAGGCTGGTGCCGGCGCCGCGCGGCACCACCGGCACGCCCAGCTTGTGGCACAGGCGGAGGATTGCGCAGACCTGTTCCTCGGTGTCGGGCAGGGCCACGGCCATCGGCACCTGGCGGTACGCGGCGAGGCCGTCGCACTCGTAGGGCACGGTGTCCTCCGGCCTGGACAGCAGCGCGGCGTCCGGCAGGATCTGCGCCAGGCCGGCTAGCAGCGCATTGCGGCGGCCTTCGGCGGGGGCCTGCGCGCCTGCGGTGCCTTCGGTGGCGAGGGTGCGGGCTTCGTGCGGGGCATTCATGGCGACTCCTGGACTCTGGTCGGGCCGGCGGGCGGCCCGCCGTGGGGACGGCTGACGGGACGGCTGACGGGACGGCTGACTATAGCGCAGCCCTCATGCCGCGGGCACCACCAGGCACGTGAATTCCGCATGGCAAGCCGATCAAAAATGCTCATCATGGCCAGGCAGGCACCGGCCCCGGTTTCAGCGTAGCACCGGCCGGCGAGTGCAGGAAATGCGGCGCCCCCGCCTCAGCGTGCTGGGGCCGGCAGCCGCAGCACCATGTCGAGCTTGTCGTAGAAGTGCGGCGCGACATACAGCGCGTCGGGCTCCAGGCCGAAACGCTCGAAGCCGAGCGATTCGTACAGCCGCACCGCACCGGCGCTGCCGGCATTGACGCACAGGATCACCTGGCGCACGCCTTCCATGGCGGCGGCCTGCTCCAGCACGCGCTCCATCAGCGCGCGCCCGAGCTTCCTGTCGCGCCAGCCCGGCGCCACATACATGCCGAAGATCGATGCCTTGTGCCAGTGCTTGCGGCGCGGCTCGCGCTTGATGCCGACCACGCCGGCCAGTGCGGTGCCGTCGAAGGCGCCGTATACGGCCTTGTCGGCGCTCGGCGCGAGGCGCTGCGCCACCACTTCCGGCGACAGGTCCCGTTCTTCTTCCAGGCTGGCGGCAAAGGCTTCCGGCGCCTCGGCCAGGCCCTGCAGGCGCAGCGCATGGAAGGCTTCGGCATCGGCGGGGGTCAGCAGCCGGATCTCCAGGTTCTGCATACGTGCGGTCCTCCTACCAGTCCAGGCTTAGCAGCCAGTCGACGAAATAGCGTGCCTCGGGCTTCAGCGGCGCCTGCTCGCGCTCGACGATGTAATAGCCGTGCGGCGATACCGACTCGATATCGAGCAGCCGCACCATCTGCCCCAGCGACAGCCAGTGCCGCGCCATGCGCTGGCGCACCAGCGCCACGCCCTGGTTGGATGCGATCGCTTCCAGCATCAGGCCGATGTCGTTGAACTGCGGCCCGGTCTGCGGCTCGGGCCAGTCCAGTCCGGCGGTCTCGAACCACGGCTTCCACGGCTCCAGCGGGCTGCGCAGCAGCACCAGGCCGTGCAGGTGCTCGGGCTTGGTGATGGCGCGGCCGTTGACGCGCTCGTAGTATTCGCGCCCGCATGCCGGGAACACCGGTTCGACCAGCAATTTCGTGGTCTTCAGGTCGGGGTAGCGGCCGGTGCCGTAGCGGACCTCGACGTCGGTGTCCTCGGCCTTGACGTCGAGGAACGGGATCGCCAGGTGCAGTTCCAGGTCGATATGCGGGTACAGCGCGCCGAACTCGGGCAGCCGCGGCACCAGGTGCTGGCGCCCGAACGTCGGCGGGATCGCCACGCGCAGCCGCGTGCGCAGCTTGTTGTACTCGGGCCGCGCCAGCTCGTTCAGCGACTTGAGCGCGTCCTGCACGTTACGCAGGTAGCGCGTGCCGGCCGCGGTCAGCCGCAGCGCGGCGTTGGCGCGCACGAACAGGTCTTCGCCCCACAGCTCCTCGAGGTTCTTGATGCGGTGCGACACGGCGCTGGGCGTGACCGACAGCTCCTCGGCCGCGCGCGCGAAGCTGCCCAGGCGCGCGGCGGCCTCGAAGGCGATCAGCAGGTGCAGCGGCGGGACGCGGTTGAACATGGAAGCCATGCCGGCCGGTTCAGTGCGCGCCGCCGCGCGTGGCACTGAAGATCTTGCCCGGGTTGAGGATATGGTTGGGATCGAGCGCGTCCTTGATCACGCGCATCAGGTCGAGCGCATCCTCGCCGTGCTCCTTCACCAGGAAGCGCTGCTTGTGCAGCCCCACGCCGTGCTCGCCGGTGCAGGTGCCGCCCATCGCCAGCGCGCGTTCGACGATGCGCTGGTTGATGGCCTCGGCCTCGGCCATTTCCTCCGGCTTGTCCGGGTCGACCAGGATCGCCACGTGGAAATTGCCGTCGCCGACGTGGCCGACGATCGGGCAGGGCAGGGCGGAGGCGTTGAGGTCCTTTTCGGTTTCGGTCACGCACTCGGCCAGGCGCGAGATCGGCACGCACACGTCGGTGGTGACCGACTTGCAGCCGGGCTTGAGCTGCAGCATCGCAAAGTACGCGGTATGGCGCGCGTTCCACAGCCGGCTGCGGTCCTCGGGGCGCGTGGCCCACTCGAAGCCCTGGCCGCCGTGCTCGGCGGTGATCTGCTGCACGGTCTCGGCCTGCTCGCGCACGCCGGCCTCGGTGCCGTGGAATTCGAAGAACAGGTGCGGCGTCTCCGGCAGCGTCAGGTTGTCGTGGCGGTTGATGGCGCGGATCGCCAGCGCATCGACGAATTCAACACGCGCCACCGGCACGCCAAGCTGAATGGTCTGGATCACGGCCTGCACCGCGCTGCCCATGCTGGGGAAGGCGCACACCGCGGCCGAGATCGCCTCCGGCTGCGGGTAGAGCCGCACCGTGACCTCCGTGATGATGCCGAGCGTGCCTTCGCTGCCGATGAAGAGGCGGGTCAGGTCATAGCCGGCCGACGACTTGCGCGCGTGCGTGCCGGTGCGGATCACGCGGCCATCGGCGGTTACCACGGTCAGCGCCAGCACGTTCTCGCGCATGGTGCCGTAGCGCACCGCGTTGGTCCCGGAGGCGCGCGTCGCGCACATGCCGCCCAGCGACGCGTCCGCGCCCGGGTCGATCGGGAAGAACAGGCCGGTGTCCTTGATTTCCTGGTTCAGCTGCTTGCGCGTGACACCGGGCTGCACGGTCACGGTCAGGTCCTCGGGCTGCACCGCCAGCACGCGGTTCATCTGCGACAGGTCGAGGCTGACGCCGCCGGCGACGGCCAGCAGGTGCCCTTCCAGCGACGAGCCGGCGCCGTAGGGAATGAGCGGTACGCCGTGGTGGTTGCACAGGCGCGCCACCTCGGCGACTTCGTCGGTGCTGTGGGCGAACACGACCGCATCCGGCGCGGCCGGCGGGAACGGCGATTCATCGCGCCCATGGTGCTCGCGCACGCCCGCCGAGGTGGTGAAGCGCTCGCCGAAGCGCGCCGCGAGGGCTTCGCTGAAGGCGGGCGGCAGGGGGCGGCGTTCGAGCGCGGCGGGCGGCGTGGGGTGGTTCATGCGGGTCTCCGGCGGGTCGGCGCGGCGAGGTTGCCGGCGGTGGCGTTCCGGTTTTGTGGTCCGGAAAGGCAGGCGGGGCGCGACCCGGTTGGCGAATGGACGAATAACGGCATTCTACGCCGCGCGGCGGCTCATGCACCCTTGGCCGGCGCCGGGCTGGCCGATAGCCGCACAAGCGGGCGGAAGCGGGGGCAGCCCCTCGCGCCCATGGCGCATCCCTGCGCTCCGGCGCGATAATGCCCCATTTCCCCCCACACGCTTACCAGCCAAGAGGAGACCGGCATGGGCAACCGCCTGTCCAAGATTGCCACCCGCACCGGCGATGCCGGCACCACCGGCCTGGGCGACGGCACCCGCACCGGCAAGGACAGCCTGCGCATCGCCGCCATCGGCGACGTCGACGAACTGAACTGCCACGTCGGCGTGCTGCTGACCGAGACGCTTCCCGACGACGTGCGCGCCGCGCTGCTGCATATCCAGCATGACCTGTTCGACCTGGGCGGCGAGCTTTCCATCCCCGGCTACACCCTGCTCAAGCCCGAGCAGGTGGCGCAGCTCGACACCTGGCTGGCGGACTACAACGCCAACCTGCCGCGGCTGGCCGAATTCATCCTGCCCGGCGGCAGCCGCGCCGCGGCCCAGGCCCACGTGTGCCGCACCGTGTGCCGGCGCGCCGAGCGCGCGCTGGTGGCGCTGGGCGCGGCCGAGCCGCTGAACGAGGCGCCGCGCCAATACCTGAACCGGCTGTCTGACCTGATGTTCGTGCTGGCGCGGGTGCTGAACCGGGCCGGCGGCGGCTCCGACGTGCTGTGGCAGCGCGACCGGCAGGGAAGCTGAGTCGCGGCCAGTTACGCAGCAAGCCAGGCAGGAAGCCACGCAGGAAGTTAAGTCGGCGGCATTTTTTGTTGCCCGGCCGAGGGCTTGGGCTCAAGCCCCGGCCGCAAATGCCGTTGAGGAAACGCAAAATCCGAGAAATTTACTCGGATTTGCCGTTTCTGCCCTTGAAAAGACCCCGGGCGGCCACATTTCGGCCTCAGGTTGAATTGCAGCCGCGCGGATGGCGATGGCTCAAGAGGAGAGAATAATGGGTAAGATCATCGGTATCGACCTCGGTACCACCAATAGCTGTGTGGCGATCATGGAGGGCAATACCCCCAAGGTCATCGAAAACTCGGAAGGTGCCCGCACCACCCCGTCGATCATCGCCTACATGGAAGATGGCGAGATCCTGGTCGGCGCGCCCGCCAAGCGGCAGGCCGTGACCAACCCGCGTAACACGCTGTACGCGGTCAAGCGCCTGATCGGCCGCAAGTTCGAAGAGAAGGAAGTCCAGAAGGACATCGGCCTGATGCCGTACTCCATCGTCAAGGCCGACAACGGCGACGCATGGGTGTCGGTGCGCGACCAGAAGCTGGCGCCGCCGCAGGTGTCGGCCGAAGTCCTGCGCAAGATGAAGAAGACGGCCGAGGACTACCTCGGCGAGCCGGTGACCGAAGCCGTGATCACGGTGCCGGCGTACTTCAACGACTCGCAGCGCCAGGCGACCAAGGACGCCGGCCGCATCGCCGGCCTGGACGTCAAGCGCATCATCAACGAGCCGACCGCGGCCGCGCTGGCTTTCGGCCTGGACAAGAACGAGAAGGGCGACCGCAAGATCGCCGTGTATGACCTCGGCGGCGGTACCTTCGACATCTCGATCATCGAGATCGCGGACGTTGACGGCGAGAAGCAGTTCGAAGTGCTGTCGACCAACGGCGATACCTTCCTGGGCGGCGAAGACTTCGACCAGCGCATCATCGACTACATCATCGCCGAGTTCAAGAAGGACCAGGGCGTCGACCTGTCCAAGGACGTGCTCGCGCTGCAGCGCCTGAAGGAAGCCGCGGAAAAGGCCAAGATCGAACTGTCGAGCTCGCAGCAGACCGAGATCAACCTGCCGTACATCACGGCCGATGCCTCGGGTCCGAAGCACCTGAACCTGAAGATCACCCGCGCCAAGCTGGAGTCGCTGGTCGAAGAGCTGATCACCCGCACCATCGAGCCGTGCCGCACCGCGATCAAGGACGCCGGCGTCAAGGTCAGCGACATCGACGACGTGATCCTGGTCGGCGGCATGACCCGCATGCCCAAGGTGCAGGAGCAGGTCAAGGAGTTCTTCGGCAAGGAAGCGCGCAAGGACGTGAACCCGGATGAAGCCGTGGCCGTCGGTGCCGCGATCCAGGGCTCGGTGCTGTCGGGCGACCGCAAGGACGTGCTGCTGCTGGACGTGACGCCGCTGTCGCTGGGGATCGAGACCCTGGGTGGCGTGATGACCAAGATGATCACCAAGAACACCACCATCCCGACCAAGCATGCGCAGGTGTTCTCGACCGCCGACGACAACCAGCCGGCCGTGACCATCAAGGTGTTCCAGGGCGAGCGTGAAATGGCCTCGGGCAACAAGCTGCTGGGCGAGTTCAACCTGGAAGGCATTCCGCCCGCCGCGCGCGGCACGCCGCAGATCGAAGTCTCGTTCGACATCGACGCCAACGGCATTCTGCACGTGGGCGCCAAGGACAAGGCCACCGGCAAGGAAAACCGGATCACCATCAAGGCGAACTCGGGCCTGTCGGAAGACGAGATCCAGCGCATGGTCAAGGACGCCGAGGCCAACGCCGAGGAAGACAAGAAGGCCCGCGAGCTGGCTGATGCCCGCAACCAGGCCGACGCGCTGATCCACTCGACCAGGAAGGCAGTCACCGAATACGGCGACAAGCTGGAAGCCGGCGAGAAGGAAAAGATCGAAGCCGCGATCAAGGAACTGGAAGACGCCGCCCGCGGCGGCGACAAGGCCGAGATCGATGCCAAGGTCAACGCGCTGTCGGAAGTCAGCCAGAAGCTGGGCGAGAAGGTCTACGCCGACATGCAGGCCAAGGCCGGCGAGCAGGGCGCAGCGGGTGCGGCAGGTGCCGGCGCGCAGCAGCAGGCCCAGCCGCAGGACGACAACGTTGTGGACGCCGAATTCAAGGAAGTCAACGACAAGAAGTAATCGGGACACGCGGGCGGCGGTGCAGGCACTGGCCGGCACCGCTCCCGCCCCGACGCCGGGCGCGGCCATCGGACCCAGCGGGAAACCGCCGTCGGATGCCTCGCTCGGCTTTTTTGCTATTCGCCGGTGGAGCGCCGCATGCGCGTGCCGGCCAAAAAGGTTTGAGCCACCATGGCAAAACGTGACTATTACGAAGTGCTCGGGGTAGGCAAGAACGCGAGCGACGACGAAATCAAGAAGGCTTATCGCAAGCTCGCGATGAAGTACCACCCGGACCGCAATCCGGAGGGCAAGGACGGCAAGGTCGCCGAGGAAAAATTCAAGGAGGTCAAAGAGGCCTACGAGATGCTTTCCGACTCGGAGAAGAAAGGGGCCTATGACCAGTACGGCCACGCCGGCGTCGACCCCAACATGGCCGGCGGCTTCGGCGGTGCGCAGGGCTACGGCGGTTTCGCCGAAGCCTTCGGCGACATCTTCGGCGATATCTTCGGCCAGCAGCAGGGTGGTCGCCGCGGCGGCGGCGGCCCGCAGGCCTATCGCGGCGCCGACCTGCGCTACAGCATGGAGATCAGCCTGGAGCAGGCCGCGCACGGCCACGAGGCGCAGATCCGCGTGCCGCACTGGGACGACTGCGACCACTGCCACGGCAAGGGCGCGGAGCCGGGCTCCAGCGTCGAGACCTGCCCGACCTGCCACGGCGCCGGCCAGGTGCGCGTGTCGCAGGGCTTCTTCACCATGCAGCAGACCTGCCCGAAGTGCCACGGCAGCGGCAAATTCATTCCCAAGCCGTGCACCAAGTGCCACGGCCAGGGCAAGCTGAAGTCGCAGAAGACGCTGGAAGTGAAGATCCCGGCGGGCATCGACGAAGGCATGCGCATCCGCTCGTCGGGCAACGGCGAGCCGGGCATCAACGGCGGGCCGCCGGGCGACCTGTACGTGGAAGTCCACATCAAGCAGCACGCGGTGTTCGAGCGCGACGGCGACGACCTGCATTGCCAGATGCCGATCTCCTTTGCCACCGCGGCGCTGGGCGGCGACCTGGAAGTGCCGACGCTGAACGGCAAGGCCACCTTCCCGGTGCCCGAGGCGACGCAATCGGGCAAGACCTTCCGCCTGCGCGGCAAGGGCATCAAGGGCGTGCGCTCGGGCTATCCGGGCGATCTCTACGTGCATGTGAACGTGGAGACGCCGGTCAAGCTGACCGAGTCGCAGAAGGAACTGCTGCGCCAGTTTGACCGCTCGGTGCACGAGGGCGGTTCGCGGCATAGCCCGCAGGAGCAATCATGGCTGGATAAGGTGAAGAGTTTCTTCAGCTGATCCGGCCTGGCGGTATGAGACCGGCCACGTGAGAGCGTGGCCGGTTTTGTTTTTGGTGCGGCGCTGTCCCTCAAAAAGCCGCCGGTTTTCTCCCCTCTCCCGCCTGCGGGAGAGGGGCCGGGGGAGAGGGCAGGCGCCTCCATCGCCTACCACCCCGTCGCGCGCGATAATGCATCCTGGTACTTCATGCCGGCCGTGCCGGCAGTCCAGTTTTCCCTGACGATTTCCCGTGGTAGCCAGCATCCAGCCCCCGCTCTTACCCCTGGCCCCTCTCCCGCAAGCGGGAGAGGGGAGCACGCCCTCAGCCCAAGTAGAGGTCTTCGTCCTTCTCGATGACGCCACTGCCCCGGTGCCACAGGCCGCATCGCGTCTCTACACCAGCTTCCTCCACGAAGACGTACTGCCCGCTGGCAGCGATACCGCCCGGCTCGACGCGATGCTCGCCGAAGGTTGGCGACAAGGCTGGCACGCCACGCTGTTCGCCCCTTACGAGTTCGGCGGCGCGCTGGTCGACGCCCCGGTCCACACCGGCGGGACGATGCCGTGCCATGACGGTGCGCTGCGCCTGCTCTGGTTCCGCGAGCTGCGCCACCTCGACGGCGCGGCCGTGACTGAATGGCTCCAGGGTAACGCCACGCCTGCGCCTGCCGGCCTGATGGACGTCGCCTCCGATACTCCGCGCGAAGCCTTCGACGACGCCATCGCCCGCATCCACCAGTGGATCGAGGCCGGCGACACCTACCAGGTCAACTACACCCAGCGCCTGCGCTTCCATGCCTTCGGCGATCCGCTGGCGCTGTACGCCGCGCTGCGCGCCGCGCAGCCGGTGCCCTACGGCACGCTGGCACGGCTGCCGGGCGACGCCTGGGTGCTGTCGCTGTCGCCGGAGCTGTTCGTGCGCCACGACGGCGGCGGCCACCTGCTGACGCGCCCGATGAAGGGCACCGCGCCGCGTTCGGGCGATGCGCAGCGCGACGCGCAGGCCGCGGCCGCGCTCGCCGCCGATGCCAAGAACCGCGCCGAGAACGTGATGATCGTCGACCTGCTGCGCAACGACCTGGGCCGGATCGCGCAGCCGGGCAGCGTGGCGGTGCCCGAGCGCTTTGCCGTGCAGCCGTTCGGCGCGGTACTGCAGATGACCTCGACGGTCACCGCCACGGCGCGTCCTGGGACCGGCTTCGGCGCGCTGATGGCGGCGCTGTTCCCATGTGGCTCGATCACCGGCGCGCCCAAGCGCCGCACCATGGAGATCATCGCCGCGCTGGAAGGCACGCCGCGCGGCCTCTACACCGGCGCGATCGGCTGGATCGATGCCCCGCAAGCCGGTGCCGCCATGGGCCCGTTTGCGCTGTCCGTGGCAATCCGCACCCTGGTGCTGGCGCCGCCAGCGGCCAGCGGGCTGCGTTCCGGCGAGATGGGCGTCGGCGGCGGCATCGTCCACGACAGCGTGGCCGGCGAGGAATTCGCGGAATGCGGCTGGAAGGCGCGCTTCCTGAGGCGGCTCGATCCCGGCTTCGCGCTGTTCGAGACCATGCGCGTGCAGGACGGTGAATGCCTGCACGCGGACCGCCACCTTGCGCGCCTCGGAAATTCGGCGCGTGCGTTCGGGTTTGCCTTCGATGCCGACGCTGCACGGGCAGCGGCGGTGACGCAGGCCGGGCAACTTGGCGCCGGTACCTGGCGCCTGCGCATGGCGCTGGACAAGGCGGGCACGCTGTCCTTCTCCAGCGGCGCGGTTGTGCCGTTGCCGGTGCCCGTCACGGTCGACCTGGCGCCCGAAACATTGCCCGACGTCGATCCGTTGCGCCGCCACAAGACCAGCGCCCGCGCCGTCTACGACGCCGGCTGGCAAGCCGCGGAGCGCGCCGGCGGCTTCGACCGCCTGTTCTTCAATACCCGTGGCGAGTTGCTGGAAGGCGGGCGCAGTTCGGTCTTCGTCCGCATCGATGGCCGCTGGCTGACGCCGCCGCTGTCGGCCGACATCCTGCCCGGGGTGATGCGCGCGGTCGTGCTGGAGCAAGGCGGCGCGGCACTTGGCGCGCCCGGTGAAACGGTGGAGGAGGGCGTCATCACTCGTGCCATGCTGGCGCGTGCCGACGCCGTCGTGGTAGTCAATGCACTGCGCGGCGCAATGCCGGCAACGCTCATCTAGGCGCTACGGGTGATGCGTGTCCAGCACGCCGTCGCCCAGCTTCCAGCGCACCACGCCCGGCAGGTTGATCAGCTCGCGGTCGTGGCACACCATGATCACGGTGCGGCCTTCGGTGGCGAGGTCGCGCACCAACGCAATCACCTGTTCGCGTGCATGGCCGTCGAGACTCGAGGTCGGTTCGTCGAGCAACAACAGCTCCGGCTCCAGCACCTTGGCGCGCGCCAGCGCCACGCGCTGGATCTCGCCGCCCGACAGGTATTCGGGCGCGGTGTCCTGCAGGTGTGACACGCCGGCCCAGCCCAGCGCCTCGCCCACGCGCCGCGCGATCTCGTCGTGCGGCAGGCGGCGCGCATGCAGGCCGTAGGCGATGTTCGCGCGCACCGAAGTGCGGAACAGGTAGGGGTGCTGGTGCAGATAGGCAATGCGCTGGCGCACCGCCAGCGGCAGCGGATCGAGCGGCGCGCCATGGGTCTGGCCGTTGGCATCGGTCCATTGCACGGTGGCGCCGGGCGCGCGTTCCAGCCCGGCCAGCATGCGCAGCAGCGTGGTCTTGCCGGCGCCATTCATGCCGGTCAGCACGATCGCGGTGGCGCGCGGGATCAACAGCGTGTCGATGGCAAACAGGCGGCGCAGGCCGATGGTGCGGGCCAGCCCGCGCACGGTCAGCAACGGGGAGGCCGGTGGTTGGGATGCCGCTGTCATCGCCGGAACCCTCCTGCGCCCTGCAGCCACGCCATGCCGATATTGACCAGCAGCGCCAGCGCCACCAGCACGATGCCCAGCGCGATGCCCTGCGCGAATTCGCCCTTGCTGGTTTCCAGCGCGATCGCGGTGGTGATGGTGCGGGTCGAGCCTTCGATATTGCCGCCGATCATCAGCGCCGAACCGACCTCGGCGATCACGCGCCCGAAGCCCGCCACCACCGCCGCCATCAGCCCGAAGCGCAGCTCGCGCAGCACGGTAAAGAAGGTGCGCCAGCGCCCGGCGCCGAGCACCCACGCGGTTTCGCGCAGGCGTACATCGGCACCCTGCAGCGTCGACAGCGCAAACGCCAGCACCACCGGGAAGCCGATCACCGCCTGCCCCAGCACCATGCCCGACGGCGTGAACAGCAGGTGCAGGCTGCCCAGCGGCCCCTGGCGCGTCAGCAAGAGATAAAGGATCAGCCCGACCAGCACGGTCGGAAACGAGAGAAAAGCCTGCACCACCACCACCACCGCGCGCCGCCCCGGGAACTGCCGCGTGGCGATCAGCCAGGCGGCGGCGATGGCGGGCACGGTGGCGAGCGCCAGTCCCAGCACCGCGATGGCCAGCGAGGTCCAGACGATGAACCACAGCCCCGCGTCGCCGCTGCCGAGCAGGCGGAATGCGGCGGCGGTGGCGGCAGCGATCTCCACCGGGTCAGGCGGAGAAGGTGTGCTCGGGAGCGGGGAAGCTGCCGTCCTTGACCGCGGCCACGTAGGCACGCACGGCGCCTTCGAGCGAGGTCTGGCCTTCCATGAAGTTGCGCACGAACTTTGCCTTGCGGCCGGGGTAGACGTTGATCATGTCCTGCAGCACCAGCACCTGGCCGGTGCAGTCGGCGCCGGCGCCGATGCCGATGGTCGGCACCTTCAGCAGCTGCGTGATCTCGCCGGCGAGCTTGGCCGGCACCGCTTCCATCAGCACCACCTGCGCGCCCGCTTCCTGCAGCGCCAGCGCGTCGCGCTTGAGCTGCGCGGCGCCCGCGTCGGTCTTGCCCTGCACCTTGAAGCCGCCCAGCGCATGCACCGACTGCGGCGTCAGGCCGATATGCGCGCACACCGGGATGCTGCGCTCGACCAGGAATTTGACGATAGGCGCGAGCCAGTCGCCGCCTTCGAGCTTGACCATCTGCGCGCCGGCCTTCATCAGCGTGACGGCGCTGGCAAACGCGGTTTCCGGCGTTGGGTAGGTGCCGAATGGCAGGTCGGTCACCAGCATGGCGGTCTGGTTGCCGCGCGCCACGCATTCGGTGTGGTAGGCCATGTGTTCCAGCGTCACCGGCAGCGTGGTCTGCTGGCCCTGCATCACGTTGCCCAGCGAATCGCCGACCAGGATCATCTCGACGCCGCAGTAGTCGAGCAGCGCCGCGAAGCTGGAGTCGTACGCGGTCAGCATGGCGATTTTCTCGCCGGCGTCGCGCATCGCCTGCAATTTGGGGATCGTGATGGTCTTGCGGGAGGGGTCGAGGAGGTAACTCATGGCAGTGCCCTAAGGTGACGGCGGGTTGTGCCGCTAAACCACCCGCGATACCACGCAGGGCAACGGCTGCCGTCGTTATTGTGTTGTGGCTGGCAGGCGGGGCCTGTCAGGGCGCAGCGAGATTGAGAAAGGCCTTGCGGCCGCGCATGATTTCAATGCGCGACAGTAGTGTACGGAAATCGTTATCGTTGTCCACCGGATTGAAGTGGGCGGTATCGACGACCAGTACCGGGGCCTCGTCGTAGCGGTGGAACAGTTCGCCGTAGGCGTCGGCCAGCCGCTGCAGGTAGTGTTCGTCGATGCCGGCCTCGCCCGGCTCGCCGCGGCGCACGATGCGCTCGCGCAGCAGCGACGGCGTGGCCTGCAGCACGATGACCAGGTCGACCCGCTGCGGCGGCAGGCTGAAACGCGCGGCAATGGCGTCGTACAGCGCCAGTTCGTCAGGCGCCAGCGTCAGGGCCGCGTGCAGGCGGTCCCTGGCCATCAGGAAATTGCTGACCATGCGCTGGCCGGCCAGCAGCGCGGCCTGCCATTGCTGCAGCTGCACGGCGCGCTGCGTCAGGCACCACAGCTGCATTGCCAGCGCGTGGCGCGCGGGATCGCGGTAGAACGGTTCCAGGAAGGGGCTGCGGCGCGCGCAGTCAGGCAGCTCGTGCGCCTGCAGCGTGTGCGCCAGGCGCTGGGCCAGCGAGGTCTTGCCCGATCCGACGGGGCCTTCGACGACGATGCGGCGCAGGTGGTCGAGCATGGCGCTTTGCGCGGATGACCCGGGAGCCTCAGCCGTTGCTGCCGGCCCTGCCTTCGGCCTGCAGGCGCAGGCACTTGCAGGTGGAGACTTTCTCGATGCGCTGGGACGTCACGCCGGCCAGGAAGTCGGCGGCGCGGCCGCGCCCGGGGATCGACAGTTCGGCGTCCAGCTCCACCAGCGGCACCAGCGTGAAGGCGCGCTCGGTCACGCGCGGATGCGGCACGGTCAGGTGCTCGTCGTCGTATTGTTCGTTGCCGAACACAAGGAGATCCAGGTCGAGCGTGCGCGGCGCGTTGCGGAACGGGCGCTCGCGCCCGAACTGGTCCTCGATGTGGTGGCAGATGCGCAGGAGCTGCGACGCGGTGAACGAGGTCTGCACCTTGACCACCGCGTTGTAGTAGTCGTCGCCGCCGGCATCGACTGGCGCGGTGCGATAGAGCGAGGAACGCGCCAGCACCGTGATGCCGACCTGCTGGGCCAGGCACACGATGGCGTCCTTGATGGCCTGGCGGGCATCGCCCAGATTTGCGCCGATGCCGATGAAGGCGAGAGTCATTTACGTTTCCTCCGGCTGGCCGGGGCCGGCATGTGCTGCCTGGCCCGCGTCCGAGTCGCTCCGGGAAGAAACTTTATCCGATTTCCGCGGACTGCGTCGGCGGCGCTTCTTGCGCGCCGGGCCTTCGCCTTCCGCACCCTGGGCTCCGCCCTGGCCGCCACCCTGGCCCCGCGTGCCGCGCACGGCGTCGATCAGGTCTTCGCGCTCATGCGGCTCGGCGTTCTGGAAGTCCTGCCACCAGGCGGCCAGCTCTTCCGGCAGCTCGCCGGACTGGCAGCGCAGCTGCAGGAAATCGTAGCCGGCACGGAAGCGCGGCGACTCCAGCAGGCGGAACGGCATGCGGCCGACGCGCTTCTCGAAGCGCGGTTGCATGCCCCAGATATCGCGCATGTCGGTGACGAAACGGCGCTGGATCGCCAGCTGGCCGGTCTGCTTTTCCAGCACCGAATCCATGGCGCTGTTGAGCGCGGCGATGGCGTGCTCGCCTTCGTCGCGCAACTGGTTCCAGCGCTGCAGCACGTGGTGCCACAGCAGCGCGGCAAACAGGAAGCCCGGCGACACCGGCTTGCCGGCCTGCACGCGGCGGTCGGTGTTATCCAGCGCCAGCTGCACGAAGCGCTGGCCCATGGGCTGCTCCAGCGCCACGTCCAGCAGCGGCAGCAGGCCCTTGTGCAGGCCCGCCTTGCGCAGCTCCTGCAGCGAGGCCCAGGCGTGGCCGGACATCAGCAGCTTGAGCATCTCGTCGAACACGCGTGCGCTGGGCACGTTGTGGATCAGCTCGGCCAGGCTGGCGACCGGATGGCGCGTGGCCTCGTCGATATCGAAGCCGGTCTTGGCAGCAAAGCGCACCACGCGCAGCATCCGCACCGGGTCTTCGCGGTAGCGCGTGGCCGGGTCGCCGATCATGCGCAGCGTGCGGGCGCGGATGTCTTCCATGCCGTGATGGTAGTCATGCACGGTCTGCGCGGCCGGGTCGTAGTACATCGCGTTGATGGTGAAGTCGCGGCGTTCCGCGTCTTCGGCCTGCGAGCCCCACACGTTGTCGCGCAGCACGCGGCCCGAGGCGTCGATCGCATGGGTCTTGCTGTCGAGCTCGGCGCGCTTCAGGCGGCGGCCTTCGGGCAGGGTCTCGCTGGCGATGGCGTCGACCAGCGCACGGAAGGTCGAGACCTCGATGATTTCCTGCTCGCGCCCGCCGTAGAAGGTCACGTGCACGATCTGGAAGCGGCGGCCGATGATGCGCGAGCGGCGGAACAGCGACTGCACCTGCTCGGGCGTGGCATTGGTGGCGACGTCGAAATCCTTGGGCTTGATGCCGAGCAGCAGGTCGCGCACGGCGCCGCCGACGATATAGGCCTGGTAGCCGGCCTGCTGCAGCGTCGAAGTGACCTTGACGGCATTGCGCGACAACAGCGTGGGGTCGATTTGGTGCTCGTCCACGTTGACGATGCGCGGCGTATGGGCGCGGCCGGTGCGGCGCTGCTTGGGGCCGGGCTTGCCCAGCAGCCTGGTAATGAGCTTCTTGATCACGTCAGAACAGATCCATGATGCGCCAGCCGGCCGCGGCGGCGTGGTGGCGCAGGCGATCGTCCGGATTGGTGGCGATCGGCTCGGAGACTTTTTCCAGCAGGGGCAGGTCGTTGGCCGAGTCGCTGTAGAAGGTGGTGGTCTCGAAGTTGTCCCAGGTCGCGCCCTGGGCCTTGAGCCAGGCTTCGACGCGGGTGATCTTGCCTTCGCGGAAACTCGGCACGCCGAAGACATCGCCGGTGAACTGGCTTTCCGGCTTGCCGTCGACGGTGGCGGGCTCGGTCGCGATCAGGTGCTTGATGCCGAAGGCGGCGGCGATCGGCGCCGTGACGAAGCTGTTGGTGGCGGTCACCACCGCGCACAGGTCGCCGGCCTCGATGTGCTTGTAGACCAGCGCGCGCGCCTGCGGCGTGATCACCGGGTCGATCACCTCGTGCATGAACTGCGCGCGCATGGCGTCGAGCTTGTCGCGCGGGTTGGCCGCCAGCGGCCCCAGCGCAAAGCGCAGGAACGCCTGGATGTCCAGCGTGCCCGCCTTGTAGTGGTTGTAGAACTCGTCGTTCTTCTGCCGGTAAATTTCCTCGTCGACGATGCCCAGGCGGACCAGGAAGCGGCCCCATTCGTGGTCGCTGTCGGTCGGGATCAGGGTGTGGTCGAGGTCAAAGAGTGCCAGATTCATGGGGCGCGATTTTACCTTAAGGCAGGATGGGGTAAGGGAGCGGGCGGGGCGGGGCCGTCGCCTAGTCCCGGAATTCAGCGAACATCTCGCGCAGCAGCGGCAGCGTGACCGGCCGCTTGCGTTCGAGCGAGTAGGTATCGAGCGCGTCGAGCAGCGCCATCAGGCTGGGCATGTCGCGGTAGTGGCGCGTGACCAGCCAGTGCGTGATCTCGGGCGACAGCTGCAGGCCGCGCTCGCGTGCCGCTTGCAGCACCGCGGCCTTCTTGTCGTCGTCGGACAGCGGCGCGACCTGGTACACCAGGCCCCAGCCCAGCCGGGTGCGCAGGTCTTCCCGCACTGGCATGGCGCGCGGGGCCAGGCCGCCGGCGACCACCAGCGCGGTGCGCACGTGGGCGCGCACCTCGTTGTACAGCGAAAACACCGCGATCTGGCGCGCTTCGTCCAGCAGCTCGACATCGTCGACGGTGTAGAGCTGGCACCACGGGTCGAACAGGAAGTCGGACAACGGGTGGTGCGGGCTCAGGTAGCGCGAGCGGATGCCATGCTGTGGCGCTGCCTCGCAGACCGCGTGCAGCAGGTGGGTGCGGCCGCAGCCGACCTCGCCCCACAGGTAGACCAGCCGGTCGGTGGCGCGCTCCTGCGCGACCGCGGCGGGCAGCTCCTGCAGGCGCTGCACCGGCTCGCGGTTGGCCGCCACCACGAAATTCTCGAAGGTCGAAGGCGGCGGACTGCCCAGTTCGAGCGACAGTTGCTTGTTGGGACGCGGGGACATGACGTATAGCTAACTTGCGGGGTGGCGTCTGGGGGATGGGGTCGGGATAGTGGCAGCCGTTATTTTCGGTACAGGTCGCTGGCCACGTAAACCCGGCGCAGCTGCCGCGCGCCGACCAGCAGCACGGCGCACGTCGGCAGCGCCAGCAGCACGCCAAAGAAGCCGAACAGCTGGCCGAAGGCAAGCAGCGCGAAGATCACCACCAGCGGGTGCAGCCCGATGCGCTCGCCCACCAGGCGCGGCGTCAGGTAGAAGCTCTCGATGAACTGGCCGAAACCGTACACCACCGCCACCGCACCCAGCCCATACCAGTTGCCGAACTGCAGCATCGCCGCCAGGATCGCCATGACCAGCCCGACACCGAAGCCGATATACGGGATAAAGACCGCCAGCCCGGTGAAGACCCCGACCGGCACGCCGATATCGAAGCCGGCAATGGTCAGCCCGATCGAGTAGATCGCCGCCAGGATCACCATCACCAGGATCTGGCCGCGCAGGTATTGCGACAGCAGGGCATCGGTCTCGTTGGTCAGCTCGCGCACCTTGGGCACCCAGCGGCGCGGCACCACGCCCTCGATGCGGCGCATCACCATGTGCCAGTCCATCATCAGGTAGAACATGACGATGGGCACGATAAAGATGATGCCCGCCACCTCGATCAGTGCCGAACCCGACATCTTGACGTAGTTCAGCAACACCACCAGCAGGTCTTCCGGGCTGGCCGAGAAGCGGTCCGACAGCATGCTGCGCAGCCCCGGGAAGTCAAAGCGCACGCGCACGCCGAACTCCGCCAGCCGCGGCGCCACCACGGAATTGAGCTTTTTCAGCAGGATCGGCAACTGCTCGCGCACCTGCGGGATCTCGCGCTGGAGCACCGCGATCAGCAGCAGCACCAGCATCACGCAGATCACCGTCAGCAGCAGGATCATCAGCGTCACGCCGATGGCGCGCGGCACCCGGCGCCGTTGCAGCCAGTCCACACCCGGGTTCAGGATATAGGCGAAGATGAACGCGAACAGGAACGGCGTCAGCACCGGCGCCAGCGCGATGATCGCGGCGAACAGCGCGGCGGCCACTGCGATCCAGAGCAGGATGCGTTTGGTCTCGTGGTTCAGCAGCGGGGCGTTCATCAAATAATCTGGGCAAGAGGCGGCAGGGCGGGTTTTCGGCATAGTTGGCCGGAAACTGGAAGCCGGGGGCCTCTATCCGTTAAAATTGCGATTCTACTGGACTCGCGCCCGCCTTCCGATGCCAAGCGGCGGAAGCTGCAACGGAAGCCCCGACTGCGCGAGCGCCGGATTTGTCACTTTAGTTCCTCCCTTTATTCCTCCAGGACAAGCAGGTTCCCATGAGCGCATCCCCGACCGACGGCCAGGCCGGCCTTTCCTACCGCGACGCCGGTGTTGACATCGATGCCGGCGACGCGCTGGTCGACCGCATCAAGCCGTTTGCCAAGCGCACCATGCGCGAAGGCGTGATGGCCGGCATCGGCGGGTTCGGTGCGCTGTTCGAGCTGTCGAAGAAATTCCAGGAGCCCGTGCTGGTGTCGGGCACCGACGGCGTGGGCACCAAGCTCAAGCTGGCGTTCCAGCTGAACCGCCACGACACCGTCGGCCAGGACCTGGTCGCGATGAGCGTCAACGACATCCTGGTGCAGGGCGCCGAGCCGCTGTTCTTCCTGGACTACTTCGCCTGCGGCAAGCTGGACGTCGACACCGCCGCCACCGTGATCCAGGGCATCGCCCGCGGCTGCGAACTGGCCGGCTGCGCGCTGATCGGCGGCGAGACCGCTGAAATGCCGAGTATGTACCCGGACGGCGAATACGACCTGGCCGGCTTTGCCGTCGGCGCGGTCGAGAAGAAGAAGATCATCGACGGCAGCACCATCACCCCGGGCGACGTGGTGCTGGGCCTGGCGTCGTCGGGCGCGCATTCCAACGGCTATTCGCTGGTGCGCAAGATCATCGAGGTGGCCAAGCCGGACCTGAATGCCGACTTCCACGGCCAGCGCCTGCAGGACGCCATCATGGCGCCGACGCGCATCTACGTGAAGCCGCTGCTGTCTCTGATCGAGACCCTTCCGGTCAAGGGCATGGCCCACATCACCGGCGGCGGCCTGACCGAGAACGTGCCGCGCGTGCTGGCGCAGAACGTGACTGCCGTGCTGCATCGTGATGCCTGGGCCCTGCCGCCGCTGTTCCAGTGGCTGCAGGCGCAGGGCCGCGTGGCCGACGACGAAATGCACCGCGTCTTCAACTGCGGCATCGGCATGGTGGTGATCGTGGCCAAGGAAGACGCCGAACGCGCCATCCGCCACCTGCAGGCCGCCGGCGAAGCCGTGTGGGAGATTGGTGAGATCCGCGAACGTGCCGAGGGCGAGGCCCAGACCATCGTGATCTGACGCGACCTCAGCGTTTCACACATACAGAAAACGGCGCTTGCCTTCGGGCATGCGCCGTTTTTTTTCGTCCGTGCCCTGGCGGATATGGTGGTTAGGTGTTTACCCGAACCCGCTGCCACCATTTGTGGCAGATATCGCTTTAGTGCATCGCACCAAATTCCAGCATGCATATGCACCATGTCTGACAAACAATATTTTGCTTGATTGTATGGCGGTTTATGGCCTAATGTACTGAGCAAAGGCGAGGCGCATGCATGCCCCGTCGGAGACAACCCCGCGCGCAACCGGCGACCGATGCGCAGCGGGCAGGCCAGGGACCATTGGAGGAACACCATGCAAGCAGTCAGCATCGACGCCGCGGGAAAAGGCGCGTCGGCCAAGAAACAGTCAGTCGCGCGCGTCGCCGGGGCCAGCCTGGCCGGCACTACGCTGGAGTTCTACGACCACTTCATCTACGGATCGGCCGCGGCGCTGGTCTTCCCCAAGCTGTTCTTCCCGCAGAGCGATCCGCTGACCGCGACGCTGCTGTCCTTCGCCAGCTATGGCGTGGCATTCGTGGCGCGGCCGCTGGGCGCGGCCATCTTCGGCCACTTCGGCGACAAGATGGGCCGCAAGTCGATCCTGATCATCACGCTGCTGATGATGGGCCTGGCCACCTTCGGCATCGGCCTGCTGCCGACCTATGCCGCGGCTGGCGCGCTGGCGCCGCTGCTGCTGGTGCTGCTGCGCGTGGTGCAGGGCCTGGCGCTGGGCGGCGAGTGGGGCGGGGCCGCGATCATGGTCAACGAGCTCGATCCCGAAGGTAAGCGGCGCGGCATCCTCGGCAGCCTGGTGCAGCTGGCGGCGCCGATCGGCTTGCTGCTGGCCAACGGCATCTTTGCGCTGGTGACGTGGCAGGTGTCCGAAGAAGCCTTCCTCAGCTGGGGCTGGCGCGTGCCATTCCTGCTGTCGGCGCTGCTGGTCGGGGTCGGGCTCTATATCCGCTCCAACGTGCGGGAATCCGGCATGTTCGAGAAGCTGGAGGAATCGCATGCCGAAGCGCGCGCGCCCATCATGGAAGTGCTGCGCAACTACAAGAAGCAGCTGCTGATCGCCTTCGGCGCGCGGCTGGGCGGCGACATCGCCTTCTATGTGTTCACGCTGTTCCTGCTGTACTTCGTGCCGACCAAGCTGGGCCTGCCCAAGAGCATCGCGCTCAACGCCGTGCTGCTGGGCGCGGTGGCGCAGATCCTGTTCATCCCGATCGCTGGGCTGCTGGCTGACCGCATCGGGCGCCGCCCGGTGCTGATGATCGGCGGTATCGGCGGCGCGGTGTGGGCCTTTGTCTTCTTTGCCATGGTCAAGACCGGCAGCCCTGCGCTGATTATGCTGGCCTCGTTCGTCGGCATGGTGCTGGTGTCGTTCATGTTCTCGCCGCTGGCCTCGTTCCTGCCCGAGCTGTTCGCCACCCGGGTGCGCGTCACCGGTGCCTCGCTCGGCTTCCAGTTCGCCGGCGTGTTCGGCGGCGCGCTGGCCCCGCTGATCGCGATCGGCCTGCTCGACCGCTTCGGCAGCACCGCGCCGGTGGCGATCTACCTGGCGGTGGTGTGCGCGCTGATCGCGGTCGCCGCGGCCGCCGCACGCGAAACCGCGCGGATGCACCTGTCCGACGCAGACCGCTGAAGACAACCTCGGGGGCGCCCGGCGCGCCCCTTCTTTTCCTTACGTGACGAACATCGTGAAACAGTTTGACCTGATCATCCGCAACGGCACCGTGGTGACTGCCAGCGACACCATGCAATGCGACATCGCCGTCAGGGACGGCCGGATCGTGCAGCTCGGCCTTGACCTGGGCGAAGCCACGGAGGTCATCGACGCCAGCGGCAAGCTGGTGCTGCCGGGCGGCGTCGATGCGCACTGCCACCTGGACCAGCCCATGCCGGACGGCCTCAGGATGGCCGACGACTTCCGCACCGGCTCGGTCTCGGCCGCGTGCGGCGGGACTACCACCGTGATCCCTTTCGCCGCGCAGGAGAAGGGCCATTCGCTGCGCGCGGCGGTGGACGACTACCATCGACGCGCCGGCGGCAAGTCGGTGGTCGACTATGCCTTCCACCTGATCGTTGCCGACCCGACCCATGCCGTGCTGCAGGACGAACTGCCGGGGCTGATCCGCGAAGGCTATTCGTCGTTCAAGATCTACATGACCTACGACGACCTCAAGCTTAACGACCGCGAGATCCTCGAGGTGCTGTCGGTGGCGCGCCAGGAAGGCGCGCTGGTGATGGTGCATGCCGAGAATTCCGACTGCATCGCGTGGCTGACCGACAAGCTCGAGGCCGCCGGCAACACCGCGCCGCGCTTCCATGCGCTGGCCCGGCCGATGGCGATCGAGCGGGAGGCCACGCACCGCGCCATCACCTTCTCCGAGCTGGTCGATGTGCCGATCCTGATCGTCCACGTCTCCGGCAAGGAAGCGGTGGAGCAGATCCGCTGGGCGCGCAACCGCGGCATGAAGATCTTTGCCGAGACCTGCCCGCAGTACCTGTTCCTGACCGCCGACGACCTGGACCAGCCCGACTACCACGGCGCCAAGTGCGTCTGCAGCCCGCCGCCGCGCGACCGCGGCAACCAGGAGGTGATCTGGGACGGACTTGCCGACGGCCTGTTCACCATCTTCTCGTCCGACCACGCGCCGTTCCGCTACGAGGATCCCGAGGGCAAGAAGCCCGGCGGCAAGGAAGTGCCGTTCCAGTACATCCCCAACGGTATCCCGGGCCTCGAGACGCGCCTGCCGCTGCTGTTCTCGGCGGGCGTCAACGGCGGCCGCATCTCGGTGAACCAGTTCGTGGCGCTGACCTCGACCAATCCCGCCAAGCTGTACGGCCTGCACCCGCGCAAGGGCACCATCGCCATCGGCGCCGACGCCGACCTGGTGCTGTGGGATCCGAAGCGCGAAGTGCAGATCCGCAATGCCGACCTGCACCACGCCGTCGACTACACGCCGTATGAAGGACAGCGCGTGACCGGCTGGCCGGTGACCACGCTGGTGCGCGGCAAGGTCGTCGCGCATGAAGGCGAAGTGCGCGCCGAGGCCGGCCATGGCGAGTTCCTGCCGTGCGCGCTGCCGGAGATGGCGCGGCCGCGCTACCGCACCTCGGGCGGCAGCCTGTGAATGCGGCGGTTTTTTCGATGATCTGACCGACGCTGCCGATATGGAACTGACCAACAGCCTGGACGCCGCCACCATCGCCGGGCGCGTGGCCGCCGGCCGCCTCGATCCCGCCGAGGTGGTGGCCGCGTTCCAGGCCCGCATCGCGGCGCGCAACGACCAGCTCAACGCCGTCTTCGAACAACGCCAGGAGCTGGTCGACGCCGACCTGGCGCAGCTGCGCGCACGGCTGGCGCAGGGCGAGCGCCCGCTGCTGGCGGGCGTGCCGGTGATCGTCAAGGACGTGATCTGGAGCCAGGGCCGCCGCGTCACGCAGGGCTCGCAGCTGTACCGCGACTTTATCGCGCCGGCCGATGCGATCGCGGTCGAGCGCCTGCGCCGCGCCGGCGCGATCGTGCTCGGCATGGGCAATACCTCGGAGTTCGCCTGCAAGGGCCTGACCACCAACAAGGTCTACGGCCTGACGCGCCATCCGCTCGACGCCACGCTGACCGCCGGCGGGTCGTCCGGCGGCTGCGCGGTGGCGGTGGCTGCCGGCATGGCGCCGCTGGCGCTGGGCACCGACGGCGGCGGCTCCAGCCGGCGCCCGCCCGCGCATGCCGGCGTGGTCGGCTTCAAGCCGTCCTATGGCGCGATTCCCGATTCGATCGGCTTTGCCCACGCCTTCAACGGCATCCAGGTGATCGCGCCGATCACGCGCACCGTGTCCGATGCGGCGCTGATGTTCGAGGCGCTGGCCGGCGCCGATGCGCGCGATCCGGATACGCTGGGCTTCAGCCTGGCGGCAGAGCGCCCGCTGCATACGCTCAGGATCGCGCTGAGCCCGCGGCTGGGCTTCGATACGCCGGTCGACGATGACGTCGCCGAAGCCTGCGCGCAGGCCGTGGCGCGGCTGCAGGCGGCAGGCCTGAGCATCGAGATGGCCGACCCGGCCTGGCCCCGGGGCGCCGACGAGGCAGCACTGATGCCGCTGCAGCACGTGGGGCTGGCCAATCTCTACGGCGACGCCTGGCGCCGCGATCCCGATGTATTCGATCCGGATGTCGCGCGCCAGATCGAGCGCGGGCTGGCGTGGACCGGCGCCGACGTGGCGCGTGCCCGCGAAGCCAGCCACCAGATCGCGCTGGCCATGGCGGAGTTCTTTACCCGCTACGACTTGCTGCTGTGCCCGACCACGCCGTGCGTGGCGTGGCGTAACGACCGGCTCGGGCCCGAACGGATCGGCGGCGTTGCCGTCGAGCCGCGCGCCCATGCGGTCTTCACCCCTTTCTGCAACCATGCGCTGGCACCGGCGATCTCGGTGCCTTGCGGCAGCGGCCGCGACGGCCTGCCGGTGGGCCTGCAGATCGCCGGCCCGCGCGGCGCCGACCGCACCGTGCTGGCCGCGGCCAGGCTTGCCGAACGCGTGCTCGCGGCGCGGCCCGGCGCTAACGGATAACTACGGATAACAACGATATGCGAATTCTTGTCCTCAATCCCAATACCAGCGAAGGCATCACCGCGCGGCTGATGGCCGCGGCCACGCCGGTGGCATCGCCCGGCACCGAGCTGGTGCCGCTGACCGCCAGCCGTGGCGTGCCCTATATCGCCACGCGCGCCGAGGCGCAGATCGGCGGCGCCATTGCGCTGGAGATGCTGGCGGAACGCCACACGGAATTCGACGCCGCGATCATCGCCGCCTTTGGCGATCCCGGCCTGATGGGCGCGCGCGAGCTGTTCGACCTGCCGGTGGTAGGCATGGCCGAGGCGGCCATGCTGTCGGCCTGCATGCTGGGCCGGCGCTTTTCGATCGTTACTTTCGCGCGCGCCCTCGGCCCCTGGTACGAGGAATGCGTGGACATGCACGGCCTGCGCGGCCGGCTGGCCGGCATCCGCATGCTCGACGGCAGCTTTGCCTCGGTCTCGGACGTGCAGGAAGAAAAGGAAGCGGTGCTGGTGGAACTGGCCAACCGCGCCGTGGTGGAAGACGAGGCCGACGTGGTGATCCTGGCCGGCGCGCCGCTGGCGGGCCTGGCCGCGCGCGTGCGCGATCGCATCCCGGTGCCGGTGGTCGACCAGATGGCTGCCGCGGTCAAGCAGGCCGAGGCGCTGGTCGCGTTGCAGCCGCGCAAGGCCAGCGCGGGCACGTTCCGGCGTCCGGATGCCAAACCGACGATCGGCCTGGCGCAGGCGCTGGCGGCGCGCATCGAGCACCGCTGAACACTGTCTGTCCAACACGGCGTCATTTCCGCGCGCAGCGGGAATGACGCCGGCCTTACACCGCGGCGAACACCGCTTCCAGGTCCACTTTCTCTTCAGCCGGCAATTCCAGCCGCAGCGTGCTCTCGACATGCTCGAGGTGCTCGTCCATCAGCTGCGCCACGCGCTCGCCATCGCCGGCTTCCAGCGCATCGACGATATCGTCATGCTCGTGATGCGGGCACGACGGCACGCCCGGCGCGTCGTACAGCGCGATGATCAGGCATGTCAGCGAGCACAGCTCGCGCATGTACTTGCCCAGGTACTGGTTGCCGGTCAGCTCGGCGAGCCTGCAGTGGAATTCGCCTGACAGCCGGATGATGGCGCGCCGGTCGTTGCTGTCGCGCGCCTGCGCTTCCTCGCGCGTAGTCGCGCGCAGCGCCTTCAGGCTGGCCGCATCGATTGCGCCGGCAAGGTCGCGCACCAGCGCCGGTTCGAGCAGGCGGCGCGAATGCAGCACCTGCCTGGCTTCGGCCACGCTCGGGCTCGACACGAAGGTGCCGCGGTTCGGGTGCACCGTCAGCACGCCTTCATGGGCCAGCTTGCCGAAGGCGAGCCGCACCTTGGTGCGGCTGACGCCGAATACGCTGCCCAGTTTTTCCTCGACCAGCTTGGTGCCGGGCGGCAGCCGGTGTTCCCAGATCGCGGTCAGGATACGGTCGGCGATTTCCTCCACCGACGCACCGCGCGCGCTGTCCGCATCGTTTTCGTTGGCATTGCCCAGGGCAGGCGCGGGCTGGTCGGTTCTGGTTCGTGGCATGGCGGGTCGGCGCGGGTGGTCCGAAAAAGACATTCGGTGCCGTCATTGTATGGCGGCTTGCCATCAAGTGTATAACACCGGCGGTGGACCGGTTGCCAGCGCCGGCGGATTTACTTCGCCTTGCCCAGCCTGGCCAGCGCGTCGCCGGTGACGCGGCAAATGCGCCAGTCGGGCAGCACGTCGGCGCCCATGGCCTGGTAGAAGTCGATCGACGGCTGGTTCCAGTCCAGCACCGACCACTCGAAGCGGCCGCAGCCACGCTCGACCGCCAGCGCGGCGAGGTGCTGCAGCAACGCCTTGCCCAGGCCTTGGCCACGCCAGGCCGGGTCGACGTAAAGGTCTTCCAGGTACAGGCCGGGTTTGGCGAGGAAGGTGGAGAAGTTGTGGAAGAACAGGGCGAAGCCGACCGCCTTGGGCGCGCCATTGGCGTCAACTTCAACCAGCACCGCTTCGGCGTGCGGCGTGGCGCCGAACAGCGCTTCCTCGATCTTTTGCGGCGTGGCTTCGACGATATGCGTCAGCTTTTCGTACTCGGCCAGCGCCAGGATCAGGTTGAACAGGGTTTCGCTGTCGGCAGCGGTGGCGGGGCGCAAGGTGAAGGCGGATCTGGACATGTCCGTGAGTAGGCAAGAACAGGATCCGCGATTATCGCCTGTGCATCACATTGCCGTCAGTGGCCAAAGTCCGCCAGCTTGCGCACCTCGTCAACATAGCCCGGCGCCAGGCAGTCCACCACCAGCCGCTCCGGCGTGCTGCGCAGCCAGGTCAGCTGGCGCTTGCACAGCTGGCGCGTGGCAGCGATGCCGCGCTCGCGCATGGTGTCGAAATCGCACTCGCCGTCGAGGTATTCCCACACCTGCCGGTAGCCGACGCAGCGGATCGACGGCAGCCCCGGATGCAGGTCCTCGCGTGTGCGCAGGCGGCGGACTTCGTCAATAAAGCCGTTGGCCAGCATGGCGTCGTAGCGCTGCGCGATGCGCGCATGCAGCGCCAGCCGGTCCGAGGGCTCGAGCGCGATCACGCGGTAGCGCTGGTCTGCGGCACCGGCAAAGGTGCGGCCCTCGGCCTGGCGGGCCAGCAGCGCCGACATCGGCTGGCCCGAAAGCCGGTGGATTTCGAGCGCGCGCTGGATGCGCTGCGCATCGTTGGGCGCCAGGCGCGCCGCGGTGACGGGGTCGACCTGCGCCAGCATCGCATGCAGCGCCGGCCAGCCGCGCTCGGCGGCGAGCTGGTCCAGCTCGGCGCGCACCGCGGGGTCGGCCTGCGGCAAGTCGTTCAGCCCCTGCGTCAGCGCCTTGTAGTAGAGCATGGTGCCGCCCACGATCAGCGGTACGTTGCCGCGCGCGCGAATCTCGCCGACCAGCCGCCCGGCATCGGTGACGAACTGCGCCGCGGAATAGCTCTCGACCGGATCGATGATGTCGATCAGGTGGTGCGGCGCCGCGGCCAGTTCTGCGGGCGTGGGTTTGGCCGTGCCGATGTCCATTTCGCGGTACACCAGCGCGGAGTCCAGGCTGATGATCTCCACCGGCGCATCGGCCGCCAGCGCCAGCGCGGCGGCGGTCTTGCCCGAGGCGGTGGGCCCGAGCAGGCAGACCACGGGTGCAGGCGTGGCGGAATCGTCAGGTACGGCGGACATCGTCGGCAGAGTCGTAAAGAGACGGTGGCGCTTACTGGCCGCGCAGGAACAGGCGGTCCAGCTCGGTCACGGTCAGTTGCACCCAGGTCGGGCGGCCGTGGTTGCACTGGTCGGCGCGCTCGGTCTGCTCCATCTGGCGCAGCAGCGCGTTCATTTCCTCGACGGTGAGCTTGCGGTTGGCGCGCACCGCGCTGTGGCAGGCCAGCGTGGCCAGCAGCTCGTTGCGGCGCTCGGCCAGCACGCGCGAGCCGCCGTAGGCGTGCAGGTCGCGCAGCACGTCGCGCGCCAGCGCTTCGGCGTCGGCCTGTTGCAGCAGCGCGGGCACCGCGCGCACCGCCAGCGTGGTCGGCGATACCGGCGTGATGTCGAAGCCGAGCAGCGCCAGCGTTTCCTGGTGCTCCTCTGCCGAGCCGATTTCCACCGGGCTGGCGGGCAGCGTGACCGGGATCAGCAGCGGCTGCACGGCCAGGTCGCGCGTATCCAGGCCGGCCTTGATCTGCTCGTACAGGATGCGTTCGTGCGCGGCGTGCATGTCCACCAGCACCAGTCCGCGCGCATTCTGCGCCAGCACATAGATGCCGTGCAGCTGGGCGATGGCATAGCCGAGGGGGTGGTCGTCGGTGGTGTCTGCCGCGTCGGCGGAGGCCGGCGGCAGGCGGTCGAGCAGGCCTGGCGGCTCGTCGGCGCGCGCGGCCTGCGCATCGGCCAGCCAGGCGGGCGGCTGCGCCGAAGCGCCGGGAAAATTGCCACCTGGAGCGCCATACGGTCGCGGCGTCGGCGCGGTCGCGTCGCGCACCATGCCGAGGTAGGCCTGGCGCGGCTGCGCAATGCCGAGCTCGGTCTGCCGCGCCGCGGAGTAGTTGACCCACTGGCTGCCACCACCGCCGCTGCCGCCGCCAAATGACGGTCGGGCGCCCGCAGGCGCCGCAGCCGGCAGCCGGATCTCGCCGTCCTCATCGGTATGCAGGCTGTCGCCGTTCTCGCCGGCCTGGCGTGCCAGGCTGCGCTGCACCGCGTGATAGATGAACTGGTGCACCGCGCGCGATTCGCGGAAGCGCACTTCGATCTTGGAAGGGTGCACGTTGACGTCGACCATCTCCGGCGGCAGGTCCAGGCACAGCACGTACGACGGGAAACGGTCGCCGTGCAGCACGTCCTGGTAGGCGCTGCGCACCGCGTGGTTGAGCAGCTTGTCGCGCACGAAGCGGCCGTTGACGAAGAAGTACTGCTGGTCGGGCCGCCCCCGCGACGCGGTGGGCAGGCCGGCAAAGCCGTACACGTGCAGCGTGTCGGCCTGTTCGTCCAGCGGCAACCGCGCCCGCGCGAAGTCGGCGCCCAGTACCTGCGCGGTGCGGTTGGCGACGTCGCCGGCGTTCCAGTGCTCCAGCGGCTTGCCGTTGTGGTGGACCGAGATGGCCACGTCCGGCCGTGCCAGCGCCACCCGGCGCACCATCTCCAGGCAATGCCCGAGTTCGGTCTGCTCCGATTTCAGGAACTTTCGGCGCGCCGGCGTGTTGAAGTAGAGATGCTGCACGTCGACCGTGGTGCCGACTCCGCCAGACGCCGGCTGCACGGTGCCGGTATCGGCACTGACCTGCGTGGCATGGGCGTCGGCAGCGGTGCGGCTGGTCAGCGCAAGCTGGGAGACGGAAGCGATCGAGGCCAGCGCCTCGCCGCGGAAGCCCAGCGTCAGTACCGATTCCAGTTCGTCGAGCGACGCAATCTTGCTGGTGGCGTGGCGCATCAGCGCCACCGGCAGCTCGGCGGCGGGGATGCCGCAGCCGTTGTCGGTGATGACGATGCGCCGCACGCCGCCTTCTTCCAGCCGGATGCCCAGCTGCGTGGCACCGGCGTCCAGCGCGTTTTCCAGCAGCTCCTTGACCACCGACGCCGGGCGCTCCACCACTTCGCCGGCGGCGATCTGGCTGATGAGCTGGTCCGGCAGCGGACGGATCGGACGCGGCAGCTGGGAGGTGCGAAGGGTGGCGCGAAGGGTGGTGCGAACGGGGCTCTGGCTGGCGGAATCGGGCATCCGGCGATTATACGTGGCCGTCCACGCAGAGTCGGCGCCACCGGCCCGCGACAAGTGGCGGAAGGGCACGCCGGCTCTTGTATGATTCATGCCAGGGCGGCACGCGCCGCGTGGACTTGTGCAGTCAACCAAACCATATCGGGGAACGACTTGGAATTCGCTTTGCAGCTCATCGACATGCTGGTCCATGTCGACAAATACCTCGGCACCGTCATCGACCAGTATGGCCACTGGGTCTATGCCATCCTGTTCCTGATCGTGTTCGCCGAAACCGGGCTGGTGGTCCTGCCGTTCCTGCCGGGCGACTCGCTACTGTTTATCGCCGGCGCCTTCTGCGCTACCGGCGCCATGAACGAATGGGCGCTGGTGGGCCTGCTGCTGGTGGCGGCCGTCACTGGCAATACCGTCAACTACTGGGTGGGCAGCTGGATCGGGCCGAAGGTGTTCGACCACCAGTGGCGCTTCCTGGACCAGGATGCGCTGCGCCGCACCCATGATTTCTACGAGCGGCATGGCGGCAAGACCCTGGTGATGGCGCGTTTCGTGCCGATCGTGCGCACCTTTGCGCCGTTCGTCGCCGGCGTGTCGCAGATGACCTTCGCGCGCTTCCAGATGTTCAACGTGCTGGGCGCGCTTGCCTGGGTGGTCGGGCTGGTCTTTGCCGGTTACTTCTTCGGCAACCTGCCATTCATCAAGCAGTACCTGAACCTGATCGTGCTGGCGGGGATCGGCGCGGCGGTGGTGCCACTGGTGCTGGGCGGACTGTGGAAGCTGGTGCGCGGCAATCGCCGCCGGCCCTCGCGCGTGGAGCGCTGAAGCGCCTGTAATATCTGACGCAGCCCCGTCAGTTGAGGCTGCGGCTCATCATGCGCAGTGCCGGCATGCGCTCGCGGATCTGGCCGATATCGGCGGCATCGGGGCGTGCCTGCACATAGGCTTCCAGGTCGGCCAGCGCCGGCCGGAAGCACTCCAGGTTGGCATACGCCAGCCCGCGGTCGCGCACTTCCTCGATCGAACCCGGCAGCAGGATCACCAGGCGGTTCTGCACCGCCAGCAGCCGCTGCCAGCGTGACTCCTGAAGGTAGATCGCCTTCAGGTTGCGCAGCATGCGCGCGACGATCTCGCGATGGCTGGCCGCGCGCAGGAACAGTCCCAGCGGCACCTGCCCGGAATCGGTGATGCCTTCGCGCTCCAGGTACGGATCCAGCATTTCCTGCAACTGCTCCTTCGAGAGCGTTTCGCCGGTCAGCGGGTCCAGGATCACCTCGCCCGCCGGGATGGTCATGCGCAACAGGAAATGGTTGGGGAACGACACCCCCTTGAGGGGCAGGCCGATCTGTTGGCCCAGTTCCATGAACAGCACCGCCAGCGAGATGGGGATGCCGCGCCGCTGCCGCACCACCACGTTCAGGTACGAGTTGTCCGGATCGTAGTAGTCGTTGGCGTTCGGGCCAAAGCCAAGGTCGCGATAGAAGAAATGATTCAGCAGCCGCAGCCGCTGGATTGCCGGCGTGCCTTCGGCGATCCGGCGCTTCAGGCGCAGCGCCAGCACGTCCAGTGCGGCCAGCTCGGCCTGCAGGTCCAGGTCCGGATAGGCATCCTGCGCGATGGACAGTGCGGTCTCGGTCAGCGGGATGCCGTTTTCGTCAGCCACGAGGCTGGCGAAGTAATCCAGGACTTTGGTGGATGTCATATCGGATTCCCGGTGCGGCCAGGGGCGCCGCGCGCAGCGTGGGTCACCACGCCTAGGCGGCGCGCCGCTTGAAGGCGGAATAGCGCAGTCCCATGAGCCACAGTGTACCGAAGTAGACCACCGCTGCAAGTACCAGGCACGACGCGAGCAGCGCGATGCGCAGCAGCGGCGTGGCGCCCAGGCCGATCCAGTCGAAATTGCGCGCGAACCAGAGCAGCATGCCCGACAACAGCAACACCGAGGTGCCCAGCCGCGCCAGGAACAGCCACCAGCCCGGCGCCGGCTTGTACAGGCCGCGCCGGCGCAGGCCGAAGAACAGCAGCAGCGCATTGATGGTGGCGCCGGCACTGATCGACAGCGCCAGGCCCGCATGCCCGAGCCACGGCACGAACACGACGTTGCATGCCTGCGTGATGACCAGCACCAGCAGCGCGATCTTGACCGGCGTGCGGATGTCCTGGCGCGCATAGAAGCCGGGGGCCAGGATCTTGATGGCGATCAGCCCCAGCAGGCCGGTGCCGTACGACACCAGCGCCTGGCGCGTCATCTCGACGGCGTGGGCGTCGAACTTGCCGTAGTGGAACAGCACCGCGGTCAGCGGTGCGCCGAACACGAACAGCCCCACCGCGCAGGGCACCGCCAGCAGGAAGGTCAGCCGCAGGCCCCAGTCGAGCAGGCCGGAGTACTCCGCATGGTCTTCCTTGGCGCTCGCCTTCGACAGGCTCGGCAGCAGGATCGTGCCGAGCGCCACGCCCAGCAGCGCGGTCGGAAATTCCATCAGCCGGTCGGCATAGGTCAGGTACGAGACGCTGCCCGCGGCCAGGTGCGAGGCGATGTTGGTATTGATGATCAGGCTGATTTGCGCCACCGACACCGCCAGCAGCGCCGGCCCCATCTGGCGCAGGATGCGGCGCACGCCGGGATCGGACCAGGCGGTGCGCACATTGAAGCCCAGGCGCGGCATCACGCCCAGGCGGCGCAGCGCCGGCACCTGGATCGCCAGCTGCAGCACGCCGCCGACCAGCACGCCCCACGCCTGCGCATAGATCGGCTGGTCCATGTGCGGGCCGACGAACAGGGCGGCCACGATCAGGCACAGGTTCAGCAGTACCGGCGTAAACGCCGGCACGGCAAACTTGCGCCATGTGTTCAGGATGCCCGAGGCCAGCGCCACCAGCGAGATCAGGCCGATGTACGGGAACATCACCCGCGTCATGAAGACAGCGGCGGTATAAGTCTCGCTCTGCCCGCGGAAGCCGGTCGCCACCGCCGTCATCACCAGCGGCGCGCCGATCACGCCCAGCAGCGACACGCCCATCAGCACCCAGGTCATTACCGTGGCGACGGCGTCGATCAGCGCCTTGGTCTGCTCCTCGCCACGCTTGCTGTGGTATTCGCCGAGGATGGGCACAAACGCCTGCGAGAACGCGCCCTCGCCGAAGATGCGGCGCAGCAGGTTGGGGATGCGGAAGGCGACGTTGAACGCATCGGTCATCTCCGACGCGCCGAACGCGCGGGCGATCAGGATCTCGCGCACGAGGCCGGTGATGCGCGACAGCATCGTCAGGCTGCTGATGGTGGCGAGCGCTTTGAGCAGGTTCAAGGTGTGGATCGGAGCGGGACGGTGGATCGGTGCGGGCGCGGGCCGCGGGGCGGCGTGTGCCGGACGTGGCGCCCGGGACGCCTTTCAGACGTGGGCAACGCGGTAAAGTTGCCGGCTCGCCACGCGCACCGGCGCGATGTGGCGCATATTATACGGATCGCCTGTGACAGGCCCCGCACGCGTCGGCAAAGTCCCAGCAGTCTTGCGCCGTGTGTCGGCATCTGTGTATAATTGCCGATTCACAAGGACAGTTGCGTTCCGGATTCGTGTGTCAGTGCATCCCGGGTCGCTCGATATGACTTAATTGTTGTGTCCCCCGCGGCACGCATCTGAATTCAGGATATTTTCGAAATGGCAAATTCCGCACAAGCTCGCAAGCGCGCCCGCCAGGCCGTCGCCCAGAACGCTCACAACTCCAGCCTGCGCTCGCGTCTGCGCACCGCCGTCAAGGCCGTCCGCAAGGCCATCGACGCCGGCGACAAGGCTGCTGCCGCTGAAGTGTTCAAGAACTCGCAAGCTGTGATCGACAGCATTGCCGACAAGAAGATCGTGCACAAGAACAAGGCTGCACGTCACAAGTCGCGCCTGTCGGCCGCCATCAAGGCCATGGCTGCTGCCTGATTGTTGTGTGGGTCGCCCCGGCGGCCCGGCAGCGGCGGAACTTCGGTTCCGCCAGACAAAAAAGCTCGTCATCCGACGAGCTTTTTGCTTTTGCGGCGCCTGTAGTTTGGCGACCTACCGCGATGTCATTCCAGCGAGCAGGCCTCGACCAGTTGCAGGTTGTTGTCGCGCGCAAAGTTCAGCACGAAATCCAGCGCCTTCGGTTCGATATCGCGCAGCCGCACATCCACCACCACGCATTTAACGTTGCCGGCGAAGATGGGGCGCACGTAGGGGGAATAGGTCAGCCGGGGATCGCCGGTGTCGCCTTCGGGGCGGAACTGCGCCATCACGCCGCACAGCCGCTCGGCCCAGTCGCTCGGGCGGAAGGTCTTGCCTTCCTTGGTAATGCCTTGGATAAAGTATTCGCGAACGTTGGGGTTCATGAGGCTGGACACTGCGGGTGAGGCGACGACTCGACGGTTAAACCCGCGGAAACGTGCGCCCGTTTGACGCGGCTGGTGCGCGTTTGGTTCGCGCTTTTTCCGGCCGGGAAGGCGGGGCGTCGGTGTCTGCGGGGGCACTTTTGATGCCGGCGGCGCGCAGCGGCAAGGGTATGCCGGGGCCCCGCGTGAATCAGCGAGTATTATATCTTATATAAGACTTGCGCATAAGGGCGGAATCCTGTCGGGAACCTGTCAACGCGCTCGGCGCGGCGCCCGTCACGGGTTGTCCCGGGCTGGGCAAAGCAGAAATAATCCCTTATGATTCCTGCAGTTAAATTGCGTATGCGACGCGAAAGGCGGCTCCGCGGCGCGCACAGGTCATGGCACTTCATGACGGCGCGTCCCCACCGAGCCGCCTTCTTTGTTTTATGAGCCCAACCCCGATCAAGCATTACCTCCAGTTCAGCGACTTCACTCCCGACGAGTACGAGTACCTGCTGGACCGCGCGCGGATCCTGAAGGCCAAGTTCAAGAACTACGAGACCTGGCACCCGCTGCACGACCGCACGCTGGCCATGATCTTCGAGAAGAATTCCACGCGTACGCGCCTGTCGTTCGAAGCCGGCATCCACCAGCTCGGCGGCCATGCGGTGTTCCTGAACACCCGCGATTCGCAGCTGGGCCGCGGCGAGCCGATCGAGGATGCGGCGCAGGTGATCTCGCGCATGGTCGACATCATCATGATCCGCACCTTCGGCCAGGACATCATCGACCGCTTTGCCGCGCACTCGCGCGTGCCGGTGATCAACGGGCTGACCAACGAATACCACCCGTGCCAGGTGCTGGCCGATATCTTCACCTACATCGAGCAGCGCGGCAGCATCCGCGGCAAGACGGTGGCGTGGATCGGCGATGCCAACAACATGGCCTATACCTGGATCCAAGCTGCCGAGCGGCTGGGCTTCAATTTCCATTTCTCGGCGCCGCCGGGATACCAGCTCGATCCCGCCATGGTGCCGGCGACCGCCGCCAGCCTGGTCAAGGTCTTCGAGGATCCCCTCGCCGCCTGCCAGGGCGCCAGTTTGGTCACCACCGACGTTTGGACCAGCATGGGCTTCGAGGCCGAGAACGAAGCCCGCAAGCGCGCCTTCAAGGACTGGATGGTCACCACCGCGATGATGGACCGCGCCGAGCCCGACGCGCTGTTCATGCACTGCCTGCCGGCGCACCGCGGCGAGGAAGTCGAGGCCGCCGTGATCGACGGTCCCAAGAGCGTGGTCTGGGACGAGGCGGAAAACCGCCTGCACGTGCAGAAGGCGCTGATGGAATACCTGCTCTGCGGCCGCTACTGAGCGCGCGCGGAGTGAACAGGGGAGGGGCCGCGATGGCCCCTCTTTTTACGTCTGATTCAAGACAGTGAAGGAGATGGAAGTGAGCCAGTTCGACAACGTATCGGTCGTCAAGAAAGCCAACCTGTATTTCGACGGCAAGTGCGTGAGCCACACCGTGCTGTTCCCGGACGGTACCCGCAAGACGCTGGGCGTGATTTTCCCGGCTTCGCTGACGTTCAACACCGGCGCGCCGGAAATCATGGAAATCAACGGCGGCAGCTGCCGCGTGCGCCTGGCCGGCGCGGAAGACTGGCAGACCTACGGCGCTGGCCAGCAGTTCGACGTGCCGGGCAACAGCAGCTTCGACATCGAGGTGCTGGAGACGCTGGACTACGTCTGCCACTTCGGGTGATCGCCGGGCCAGCAGGCGCTACAGGCGCTACAGCACTACCGGCTCGGGCTCGATCCGCACGCCGAAGCGCGCTTCGACGGTATCCGCGATGCGGTTGGCCAGCGCCAGGAGCATCGCGCCGGTTCCGCCGCCGCGGTGCACCAGCACCAGTGCCTGCTTGCCATAGACACCCACCGGGCCGTCGCTGACGCCCTTGAACCCGCAGCGGTCGATCAGCCAGCCCGCGGCGAGCTTGTAGCTGCCGTCCGGCTGGGGATAGCTCACCAGGTCGGGATTGGCCTGCAGCAGCGTATCGCGCTGCGCGGCGCTGACCAGCGGGTTCTTGAAAAAGCTGCCGGCGTTGCCGATCTGCGCGGGGTCGGGCAGCTTGCGCGTGCGGATCGCCACCACCGCGTCGCGGACCGTGGCGGCGTCCGGCGCGAGATTGCCGGACAGCTCGCGCGCCAGTTCGCCGTAAGACAGGACCGGTTGCCATGCCTTGGGCAAGCGCAGCGTCACCGCGGTAATGATGTAGCGGCCCGCGCCGGCCTGCTTGAACAGGCTGTCGCGGTAGCCGAACCCGCATGCGCGTAAATCAAGCCAGACGAACAAGTCGGCATGGCGGTCATAGGCGCGCACGCCTTCGAAGCGGTCACGCAGTTCCACCCCATAGGCGCCGATATTCTGGATCGGCGCGGCGCCCGCGGTGCCGGGAATCAGCGCCAGGTTCTCGAGGCCCGGCTTGCCGTCGGCAATGGTGCGGTCGACCAGCGCATTCCAGTTCTCGCCCGCGCCCGCGGTGACCAGCCAGGCGTCATCGGCATCCTCGACCTGGTAGCCCGGGATCTCCATCAGCAGCACCAGCGCGTCGAGGTCGCGCGTCAGCACCACGTTGCTGCCGCCGCCCAGCACTACCAGCGGCAGGCCATTGGCGCGCGGGTCCGCGAGTGCCTCGGTCAGGTCGGCTTCGCTGCGCACATGCACGGCGAAGCGCGCGCACGCATCGAATCCGAATGTATTGTGGCGGCGCAGGGGATAAAATTCGTGGAAATCTGCCATGCAAGGGGATAGGTGACGCGGCCGCCGCTGGTGGTAAGCGTTGCGGCCCCTGGCTGCGAGGTAGGCCTGAATTATACGGAAGGCGTCGCCAACGGCCGCCTTCCGGGCATATGGATCACAAGGAGAATGCAATGCCGTCGTTTGACGTAGTGTGCGAAGCGAACATGGTCGAGGTGAAGAACGCCGTCGAGCAATCCAACAAGGAAATCTCGACCCGCTTCGATTTCAAGGGCTCGGACGCCCGGGTCGAGCAGAAGGAAAACGAACTGACCGCCTTTGCCGACGACGATTTCAAGCTGGACCAGGTGAAGGATGTGCTGATCAACAAGATGGCCAAGCGCAATGTCGACGTGCGCTTCCTGGACTACGGCAAGACCGACAAGATCAGCGGCGACAAGGTCAAGCAGGTCATCACCATCAAGAAGGGGGTGACGGGCGACCTGGCCAAGAAGATCGTGCGCATGATCAAGGACAGCAAGATCAAGGTGCAGGCCAGCATCCAGGGCGATGCGGTGCGCGTCTCGGGAACCAAGCGCGACGACCTGCAGAACGTGATCGCCATGCTGCGCAAGGACGTCTCGGAAGCGCCGCTGGACTTCAACAACTTCCGCGACTAAGCCGGATTCTCCCGGTGCCGGCGTCCATGCCGGCACCGAATGCCGCCGCGGCGCGTCAGCGCGCCTGCGGCAGCCCGCCGATCTTCGCGCCGGCGCGAATGCCCTTCTGCGTGAACCAGCCCTGGTTCATTTCCAGCGCATAGCGGATCGCCGTCTTCGGGCAGTGGTTGCTCTCGGTACGCGGTGCCATGTCCTCGATATTGACGATGGTCCCGTCGTCGGCAAGAAAAGCGATCGACAGCGGCAGCTCGGTATTGCGCATCCAGAAGCAATGACCGGCCTTTTGCTCGAACACGAACAGCATGCCGCTGTTGACCGGCATGCTCTTGCGGTACATCAGCCCCTGTTCGCGCGCCGCCGGCGTGGCGGCAACCTCGGCGTGGATCGCGTACATGCCCGCGGTCAACGGCACTACCGGCAGCGCGGCTTGCGCCTGGGCCTGGCCGGCGGCGAGCACGGCGAGCGCCGCGGCAATCTGGAAGCAGCATGACAACGGCGTCTTGAGCAGGAAGGACATGGTGTTCGGTCTGGAAGGGCGCGGACGGCAGCCGCAAGCATAGCGCAGGTGCCGCGCCGATGGATGGCGGCGGCCAAAACGAAAAAGGCAGGCGCCTGGTGGCAGCCTGCCTCTTTCTTCGCCGGCGGGTGGCCGGCACGGCGGCTTACTGCGCGGCCGGGGCCGAAGCCGTGGCGGCCTTCTTGTGGGTGGTCTTCTTGTGGCTGGTCTTCTTCTTTGCGGGCTTCGGGGCTTCCTTGGTGGCCGCGGGCGCTGCAGCGTCGGCAGGAGCCGAAGCCTGGGCGAAGGCGCCGGTGGCGAACAGGCCGACAACCAGAGCAGCGATCAGTTTTTTCATGGCGATTACCTCGAAGGATAAGAACAGTCGGAAGTTGTGACGCGTGATTGGACGTGTCACCGACAAGAACGAGGCGTCCGGACGGCGCGTTGACGCGCCATTTGTTAGCTTTTGTAACGAGAACGCCGCTTGGCGTCGTTCGCCTGTCTGGTCTTTGAGACATGGGTGGCCGGCGCGCGTGTCGCCGTCAAGCCCAGTACATCGGGCTCGACCTCGCACGATTCCCCAGGGGCGAGACCGAGCGTGCGCAGGTCGAGCGGCCCGATGCCCACGCGGACCAGCCGCAGCGTGGGGAAGCCGACGGCAGCGGTCATGCGCCGCACCTGCCGGTTCTTGCCTTCGCGAATCTTCAGCTCCAGCCATGACGTCGGGATCGCGGCGCGATAACGCACCGGCGGATGGCGCGGCCAGAGCCAGTCGGGCTCGCCGATCGCACGCGCCCGCGCCGGCTGCGTGACGAAGTCGCCAAGGTCGACTCCGGCGCGCAGCCGCGCCAGCGCGGCCGCATCGGGAATGCCCTCGACCTGGGCGAGGTAAGTCTTTTCCAGCTTGTGGCGCGGATCGGCAATGCGCGCCTGGAGCGCGCCGTCGTCGGTCAGCAGCAGCAAACCTTCACTGTCCGCATCGAGCCGGCCGGCCGGGTACACGCCCGGCACGTCCACGCAAGCGGCCAGCGTGGGGCGCGTGGGATGTTCCGAGAACTGGCTCATGGTGCCGTACGGCTTGTTCAGGGCGATCAGGGTCATGGGGCGCAAGTATGCCCCAGCCGCGCGCCGCGGTTGGCGGATGATGAAAGATTGCTGCATAATACGAAATCAGTCTTGTGTCTTATATAAGACTAAGACTTGCCTGAATGTACGCCAAGGTGGTGCAATGCAGTGCTGGGCGGGCCGCGATGCCCGCTACAATGCCAGCGCCACCTCGCGAATCTCGCCGTCGGCCAAGCCCCGGCGGCCGTCTAAACCGTTCCGTACTGGAGACGTCATGTATCAACACATCAAGGTTCCGGCCGGCGAAAAGATCACGGTCAACCAGGATTTTTCGCTGAATGTCCCGGACAACCCCATCATTCCTTATATCGAAGGCGACGGTACGGGCGTCGATATCACGCCGGTGATGATCAAGGTGGTCGACGCGGCCGTGGCCAAGGCCTACGGCGGCAAGCGCAAGATCTCCTGGATGGAAATCTACGCCGGCGAGAAGTCGACCAAGGTCTACGGCCCGGACGTGTGGCTGCCGGACGAAACCCTGGATGTGCTCAAGGAATACGTGGTCTCGATCAAGGGCCCGCTGACCACGCCCGTGGGCGGCGGCATCCGCTCGCTGAACGTGGCGCTGCGCCAGCAGCTGGACCTGTATGTCTGCCTGCGCCCGGTGCGTTACTTCAAGGGCGTGCCTTCGCCGGTGCGCGAGCCGGAAAAGACCGACATGGTGATCTTCCGCGAGAACTCGGAGGACATCTACGCCGGCATCGAATGGGCCGCGGAAAGCGAGCAGGCGAAGAAACTCATCAAGTTCCTGCAGGACGAGATGGGCGTGAAGAAGATCCGCTTCCCGGCCACCTCGGGCATCGGCGTCAAGCCGGTTTCGCGCGAAGGCACCGAGCGCCTGGTGCGCAAGGCGATCCAGTACGCCATCGACAACGACAAGCCGTCGGTGACGCTGGTGCACAAGGGCAACATCATGAAGTTCACCGAGGGTGGCTTCCGTGACTGGGGCTACGAGTTGGCGCAGAAGGAATTCGGCGCCGAGCTGGTTGATGGCGGCCCGTGGTGCAAGTTCAAGAACCCGAAGACCGGCAAGGACATCGTCGTCAAGGACGCGATTGCCGACGCCTTCCTGCAGCAGATCCTGCTGCGTCCGGCCGAATACTCGGTGATCGCCACGCTGAACCTGAACGGCGACTACGTTTCGGATGCCCTGGCCGCGCAGGTCGGTGGCATCGGCATTGCCCCGGGCGCCAACATGTCCGACTCCGTCGCCATGTTCGAGGCCACCCACGGCACCGCGCCCAAGTACGCCGGCAAGGACTATGTCAACCCGGGCTCGGAAATCCTGTCGGCGGAAATGATGCTGCGCCACATGGGCTGGACCGAGGCCGCGGACCTGATCATCGCGTCGATGGAAAAGTCGATCCTGTCCAAAAAGGTCACGTACGATTTCGCCCGCCTGCTGGAAGGCGCGACCCAGGTTTCGTGCTCGGGCTTTGGCCAGGTGATGATCGAAAATATGTAAGCACAGACTCCCGCTGTAGCGGGCGACCTGCCTTGGAAGAACCCCGCTGCCGTGCCCCGGCTGCGGGGTTTTTTCTTGCGCCGGCCAGCGCCGTTGCCTAGAACTTCAGGGATTGCAACGGACGGGCGGGCTGGCCCGGGGAGACTGCCATGGACGATCCTTTCCGCCGCACCGCCTTCGGCGCGGCCGTCTTTTACAAGGACCCGCTGGCCGCGCTGGACTGGCTCGAGCGCGCCTTCGGCTTCCAGCGGGTGATGGTGATCCGGGACCAGCAGGACCAGCTGGTGCACTCGGAAATGCGCTTCGGCGATAGCTACCTGATGGTCGGCAGCGAGTGGGCTGACTTTACAGCCAGCCCGGCGTCGATCGGCGGCAAGAATACGCAGACGGTGCATGTGCACCTGCGGGATGGAATCGACCAGCACTGCGGGCGGGCCCGTGCCGCGGGCGCGGTGATCGTGCGCGAGCCGCAGGACGAGTTCTATGGCGACCGCTCCTACACTGCCAGGGACCCGGAAGGCCATGTCTGGACCTTCGGCCAGACTGTGCGGCAGGTCACAAAGGAAGAGGCCGAGCAGGCCAGCGGGTTGAAGATCGACGGCTGGGCCTGAGCTGGCCAGCCCCCATGGCCGGCCCGCGCAAAGCAGAAAGCCCGGCACGAGGCCGGGCTTTCCGTCGGATGCGGTGCGTGCAGCTGATATGCGCCACAACCTGCCCGGCTGCCTGAGACAGCGTGGCCGGCACTGGCGCCGATCCCGTCCCGGGGGAGCTCCCCCCGCACCCTCGTAGACCGCTCCACGGCTCTGCCGGCCGGGATACGGTCGCGGCGCAGCTTAGCTGGCGTCCTGGATATTGGTGGCTTGCTTGCCCTTGGGGCCCTGGACCACCTCGAACGAGACGCGTTGACCTTCCTTCAGCGTCTTGAAGCCCGACATCTGGATAGCCGAAAAGTGCGCAAACAGTTCTTCTTCGCCCTCGTCCGGCTTGATAAACCCGAAGCCCTTGGCGTCATTGAACCATTTGACGATACCGCTTGCCATATACTCCCCCAACGAAATAGCAGATTTCAAAGCGGGGAAGCCGATGCCGGCCGGATGGCTCGGACTGCGGCGCACGCACTGCGACGCCATGACCGGCCGCGTCCCGAGGTGCGGCCGGCGATGACGCGCGGCGAGGTGCAATCGCGTGGCGGCCAGTCTGGATGCTGACTCGCCGCCGCCAGGCCGTGGGCCTCCCTGCTCACGGATCACCCGCTCATTGGCCTTTTGCTTTGGCTCGCGGCTTCAGGCGGGTGTGCGAACGATTCTTCTGTCAAACATACATACTGTCAAGCTGGCGGAATCCCCACTGCGGGCAGGGTGTGGCGGGAAACGGACGGCGCGGGATGGTACCTTGGCGGCAAGCATCGGGTATTGTCCGGATCAGTCCTGCGGTCTCCCGTCACGTGCATTGCAATGCCTCTGGCGTGCGGTTCCGCGCTTTTTCATAACCGGAAACAGGTAGCCCGGCCCTTGAATCCGGCGCCTTTTCCCCAAATTGCAGAGTTGCGAGTAAGGGTTAGAATAAAGCCATGGCTACACGGCTTGCGAATGTCCCACAACGCGAAGCGGGCACCATCCTGGAGCGTAAAGAGCAGGCGCTAAAACCGCCTGCCATGTTCAAGGTGGTGCTGCTTAACGACGACTACACTCCGATGGAGTTTGTCGTGATGATCCTGCAGCAGTATTTCAGCAGGGACCGGGAAACGGCGACGCAGATCATGCTGACCGTGCACCGGGAAGGAAAGGGCGTCTGCGGTATCTACACCAGAGATATCGCGGCGACAAAAGTCGAGCTGGTGTCAACGCACGCGCGGCAGGCGGGGCACCCCTTGCAGTGCGTGATGGAGGAAGCATGATTGCGCAAGAATTGGAAGTGAGCCTGCATATGGCTTTTGTCGAAGCCCGGCAGGCACGCCACGAGTTCATTACCGTGGAGCATCTGCTGCTGGCATTGCTCGACAATCCCACGGCAGCTGAAGTCTTGCGCGCCTGCGCGGCCAATATCGAGGACCTGCGCACCAGCCTTAAGAACTTCATCGCGGATAACACGCCGGTGGTGCCGGGGACCGACGAGGTCGATACCCAGCCCACGCTCGGCTTCCAGCGCGTGATCCAGCGCGCGATCATGCACGTACAGTCCACTTCCAATGGCAAGAAGGAAGTGACCGGTGCCAACGTGCTGGTCGCCATCTTTGGCGAGAAGGATTCGCACGCGGTCTACTACCTGCAGCAGCAGGGCGTGACGCGCCTTGACGTGGTCAATTTCATCAGCCACGGCATCCGCAAGGACCAGTCCGAGCCCGCCAAGCATGGCGACAATGCCGGCGAAGGCGAGGGCGGCGACGGCAAGGAAAGCCCGCTCGAGCAATACACCCAGAACCTGAACGCGCTGGCGAAGGCCGGCAAGATCGATCCGCTGATCGGCCGCGAAAGCGAAGTCGAGCGCGTGGTGCAGGTGCTGTGCCGCCGGCGCAAGAACAACCCGCTGCTGGTGGGCGAGGCCGGCGTCGGCAAGACCGCCATTGCGGAGGGGCTGGCCTGGCGCATCACCAAGAACGAAGTCCCGGACATCCTGGAAAAGGCCACCGTCTACTCGCTCGACATGGGCGCGCTGCTGGCCGGCACCAAGTACCGCGGCGACTTCGAGCAGCGCCTGAAGGGCGTGCTGAAGTCGCTCAAGGACAACCCGAACGCGATCCTGTTCATCGACGAGATCCACACGCTGATCGGCGCGGGCGCCGCATCGGGCGGGACACTGGACGCCAGCAACCTGCTCAAGCCGGCGCTGTCATCGGGCCAGCTCAAGTGCATCGGCGCGACCACCTTCACGGAATACCGCGGCATCTTCGAGAAGGACGCGGCGCTGTCGCGGCGCTTCCAGAAGATCGACGTGGTCGAGCCGTCGGTCGACCAGACCGTGCAGATCCTGCGCGGCCTGAAGTCGCGCTTCGAGGAGCACCATGGCGTCAAGTACGCGGCTTCGGCGCTGACCGCCGCGGCCGAGCTGTCGGCCCGCTTCATCACCGACCGGCACCTGCCGGACAAGGCGATCGACGTGATCGACGAAGCCGGCGCGGCGCAGCGCATCCTGCCGAAGTCCAAGCAGAAGAAGACCATCGGCAAGGGCGAGATCGAGGACATCGTCTCGCGCATCGCGCGCATCCCGCCGCAGAGCGTGAACCAGGACGACCGCAGCAAGCTGCAGACGCTGGAACGCGACCTGAAGTCGGTGGTGTTCGGCCAGGATCCCGCGATCGAGGCGCTGGCCTCGGCGATCAAGATGTCGCGCGCCGGCCTGGGCAAGACCGACAAGCCGATCGGCTCGTTCCTGTTCTCGGGTCCCACCGGCGTGGGCAAGACCGAGGTCGCCAAGCAGCTGGCCTTCATCATGGGCATCGAGCTGCTGCGCTTCGACATGTCCGAATACATGGAGCGCCACGCGGTGAGCCGACTGATCGGCGCGCCGCCGGGATACGTCGGCTTCGACCAGGGCGGCCTGCTGACCGAGGCCGTCACCAAGAAGCCGCACTGCGTGCTGCTGCTGGATGAAATCGAGAAAGCGCATCCGGATATCTTCAATATCCTGCTGCAGGTGATGGACCATGGCTCGCTGACCGACAACAACGGCCGGCGCGCCGACTTCCGCAACGTGATCATCATCATGACCACCAACGCGGGAGCGGAGACCATGAACCGCGCCACCATCGGCTTCACCAGCACGCGCGAGCAGGGCGACGAGATGGCCGACATCAAGCGCATGTTCACGCCGGAGTTCCGCAACAGGCTGGATGCCACCATCAGCTTCCGCTCGCTGGACGAGGAAATCATCCTGCGCGTGGTCGACAAGTTCCTGATGCAGCTGGAAGAGCAGCTGCACGAGAAGAAGGTGGAAGCCAGCTTCAGCGAGAAGCTGCGCAAGTTCCTGGCGCACAAGGGCTTCGACCCGCTGATGGGCGCGCGTCCGATGCAACGCCTGATCCAGGACATGATCCGCAAGGCGCTGGCCGACGAGCTGCTGTTCGGCAGGCTGGTATCCGGCGGCAAGGTCGTGGTCGACCTGGACGAGCAGGACCAGATCAAGCTCGATTTCTCCGAGATCGAGCCGGAACCGCCCGAAGCGCCGGAAGAGCAGCGCGCCGAGGCCTGAGCGGCGACCGTCGCTCCGGCCTGAAAGGGCCGGAGCCGGCCGAAAATCGCACCGGATCGTGGCGATCCGGGCGCGGTTCGGCGGGGGTCGCCTGCAACGCGGCCGATCATCGGGCAAAATACAGGGGGCGGCAGTGATGCCGCCCCTTCTTTTTTGTCCCGGCGGCCGCCGGCATTGCGGTCGCCAACGCCCGAATACCCGATGTCCTCTGCCGAACGCACGCGGCGCCGCCGCCTGCTGCTCAAGATCCTGCCGCTGGGCGCCATGCCTGTCCCGATGATGCACGCCGCCGCCGCCGAGGCGCCGGCGGGCAACCGTCCGCTCGCGCTGGTGCTGCCGTTCCCGCCCGGCGGCAGTGTCGATATCGTCGCGCGCCAGCTGCAGCCGGGGCTGAAGGCGGCGCTGGGGCAGACCGTGGTGGTCGACAACAAGCCAGGCGCCGGCGGCCTGATCGCGTCCAGCACCGTGGCGCGCGCCAGGCCTGACGGCAGCACGTTGCTGATGGCCTTCGATACGCACGCCATCAACCCGTTTGCCTACAAGCAGCTGCCCTACGACACCTTCCACGATTTCACGCCGATCTCGCAGCTGGTGCGCTTTCCGCTGGTCATCGCCGCCAATCCCTCGCTGCCGGCCGCCAATGTGCGCGAACTGGTGGCATTGGCCAAGGCCAAGCCCGACAGCGTGCGCTATGCCTCGTCCGGCATCGGCAGCCTGAACCAGCTTGCAGCCGAGGCGCTGGCGACCGAAGCCGGCATGCACATGCTCCACGTGCCCTACAAGGGCGGCGGCCCGGCCGTGCAGGCGGTGCTGGCCAATGAGGTCGATCTCTTTTTCAGCAGCTATGCCGCGGTACAGGCGCACGTGGCCGCGCGCACCATCAAGGTGCTGGGCGTGACCGGCACCAGCCGCCTGCGCCAGTTGCCGCAGGTGCCGACCGTGGCCGAGCAGGGGCTCAAGGGTTTTGAAGCTTATTCCTGGATCGGCGTGTTCGGGCCCGCCAACCTGGCCGCGGCAACGGTCACGCGGATCCACCAGGCGCTGGTCGAGTCGCTGCGCCAGCCGCGGGTGGTCGATGCGCTGGCCGCGCAGGGCTTCGAGATCGTCGGCGGCAGCCCGGCCGACCTCGGCAAGCTGGTGCGCCAGGAGCACGACAAGTGGCAGGCCGTGGCGCGCAAGGCCAATATCCAGTTCGAATGACGGCGGCCGGCGCAGGCGCGCCCGCCGCACAGACCGAGGTGATGTCGATGGCAAGCCAAGCGGAAATGTTTGACCATGCGGTGGTGGTGTGTCCCGACCTCGATGCGGGGGCGCAGGCCTGGCAACGGCTCGGCTTTACGCTGACGCCGCGCGGCTACCACACGCTGGGTTCGCAGAACCATTGCATCATGTTGGGGCACGACTACGTCGAGCTGCTGCACGTCACAGCGCCCACCCCCAGCCGCCAGTACTACTGGGACGCGCAGGCGCGCGGCGGCGGCTGCGCGGCAATGTCGTGCAAGAGCGACGACGCCTTCGGCGCCGCCGCACGGCTGCGTGCGTCGGGCTGGTACACCTCGGATCCGATCGAGTTCTCGCGCCCGGTGCGGCTGGACGACGGCAGCGAACATCCCGCCACCTTCCGCGTGACCGCGCTCGACGATGCCCCGGGCGCGCGCTATTTCGTCTGCGAGCACCGCACGCCCGAGCTGCTGTGGCGGCCGGAATGGATGTCGCACGCCAACGGCGCCGACAGCATCGCGACCATGTTCCTGGTGGTGGCGCCCGCGCTGGTCGATGCCGCGGCGCGGGCCTATGCGGAACTGACCGGCGGCGAGCTGACGCAGCTGAGCGAGCACGTCAGCAGCCTGGCGCTGGATGACGCCGCGCTGGTGGTCAGCACGCCGCAGGCGCTGGCCTCGGCGACCGGCACGGCGCATGTGCACAGGGAGGTGCCGGGATACGCCGCGATGCGCCTGCGTACCGGCGACCTGGCCACGGCGCGCGCGCTCTGGCGCAACGCCGGCGTGCCGACTCACGACCTCGGCCCGCGCGAAACGCTGGTGCCGGCCGAGGCGGCCGGCGGCGTGGCGTTGCTGTTCGAACAGCGCAGCTGAAATGCAAACTGGCGCCACAGGGCGCCAGTCTTCCTTTGCCAGCGTGAATGAGCGTCAGGCCTTGGCGTGATGCACCCCGGTCGAGCCGAAGCCACCGGCGCCGCGCTCGCTGTCTTCGCTGAACTCGTCCACCGTCGTGAAGACCGGCCGCAGCACCGGCACGAACATCATCTGCGCGATGCGCTCGCCCGGCTGGATCACGATCGGCTCGGTGCCCGGCGCGTTGCGGTTCCACACGCTGACCATGATCTGGCCCTGGTAGTCGGCATCGATCACGCCGATCGAGTTGCCCAGCACCAGGCCTTTCTTGTGGCCGAGGCCCGAGCGCGGCACGATGGTCGCGGCCATGTAGGGGTTGCCCATGTGCACGGCGATGCCGGCCGGCACTAATTGCGCGGGCGTGCCCGGGGCGATCGACACCGGCGTGTCGACGCAGGCATGCAGGTCGATGGCGGCGGCCATTTCGCTCTGGTAGGCAGGCAGGCCCCATTCATTCAGGCGGGCATCGAGCACCTTGATTTCGACGGTGGGGTTCAGAGGCTGGGTCATAGACAATCTCGGGGAAATTCGTTTCAACGATCAGGGACGCGGCCGCCCGGGCAGGCGTTGGCCGATGGCGGCAACGAGCTGGCGCGCCAGCGACAGCTTGTCGGCGCGCGGCAGCCGCGTCATGCCGGCGGCATCGAACAGCACGATCTCGTTGTCGTCCAGGCCAAAGGTATGGTGGCCGATATTGCCGACCAGCAGCGGCACGCCCTTGCGCTGGCGCTTCTGTTCGCCGTACTGCTCCAGGTTTTCGCTTTCGGCCGCGAAACCGACGCAGTAGGGCGCATCCGTGCGCGCCGCCACGGTGGCGAGGATGTCCGGGTTCTGCACGAACTGCAGCGTGGGCGTGTCGGTGTCGTTGGCCTTCTTCAGCTTCTGCCGGGCCACTTCGGCGGGGCGCCAGTCGGCCACCGCGGCCACCGCGACGAAGACGTCAGCGCCGGGCAGCTGTGCCAGCACTGCATCATGCATCTGCTGCGCGCTGCGCACATCGGTGCGCACCACGCCGCGCGGCGTCGGCAGGCTGGTCGGCCCGGCCACCAGCAGCACTTCGGCGCCGGCCTCGCGCGCCGCGCGCGCGATCGAGAAGCCCATCTTGCCCGACGACAGGTTGGTGATGCCGCGCACCGGGTCGATTGCCTCGAAGGTCGGCCCGGCGGTGATCAGCACGCGCTTGCCTTGCAGCGGCTTGGGCTGGAAGAAGGCGATGATGTCGTCGAGCAGTTCTTCGGGCTCGAGCATGCGGCCGTCGCCGACCTCGCCGCAGGCCTGGTCGCCGCTGCCCGGCCCCAGGATGGTCACGCCGTCGGCGCGCAGCTGCGCGGCATTGCGCTGGGTTGCCGGCGCTGCCCACATCTGGCGGTTCATCGCCGGCGCCACCAGCAGCGGGCAGTCGCGCGCGATGCACAGCGTGCTCAGCAGGTCGTCGCACAGGCCGTTGGCCAGGCGCGCCATGAAGTCGGTGGAAGCGGGTGCGATGACAATGGCGTCGGCCTCGCGCGAGAGGTCGATATGCGCCATGTTGTTGTCGATGCGGGCGTCCCACTGCGACAGGAACACCGGGCGGCCGGACAGCGCCTGCATCGTCACCGGGGTAATGAAGTGGGTCGCCGCCTCGGTCATGGCCACCTGCACGGTGGCGCCGGCCTTGGTCAGCAGGCGGACCAGCTCGGCCGACTTGTAGCAGGCGATGCCGCCGGTCAGGCCGAGAACGATGTGCTTGCCGCGCAAATCCATGGTGGGGAACCTGGCTGGGGGGAAAGGGAAATGATACCGGGGAAGCCGGCTGGGGGTTTGCTTCCCAAGATGGTTTGCTCCCCTCTCCCGCCCGGCGGGAGAGGGGAACACAATCCGGCAGTTCAGTGCTTCCGCACCCGCCGCAACTCATCCACGATCAGCAGCACCGCGCCGACCGTGATCGCGCAGTCCGCGACATTGAAGGCCGGCCAGTGATACCGGCCCGCGTAGAAATCCAGGAAGTCGACCACGTGCCCGTAGACCACGCGATCGATCACGTTGCCGACCGCGCCGCCCAGGATCAGCGACACGGCGAAGCAGAACAACCGCTGCCCGGTATGCCGATACAGCAGCCACACGATGAACGCCCCGACCACGAGGCCCAGTCCGGTAAAGAACCAGCGCTGCCAGCCGCCGGCGTCGGCCAGGAAGCTGAATGCCGCGCCCTTGTTGTAGACCAGCACCAGGTTGAAGAAGCTCGTGACCGGGCGCGACTCACCGTAAGTGAAGTTGCGCACGATGACGATCTTGAAGAACTGGTCAAGCAGCACCACCAGCAGTGCGAACGCCAGCCACAGCAGTGGCGTGGTGTTGCCCGCGGCCTTGCTGCCGCGGCGCGCCGGCCGGGCGGATCGGGACGTGGTTGATGCCATCAGGCGTGGCTCCTGTGTTCACCGGCGCCGAACAGGTTGCTGTCGCAGCGGCCGCAGAGGGTGGGGTGGTCCGGGTTGTGGCCGACATCGGCGCGGTAGTGCCAGCAGCGCTCGCACTTGGCATGCGCCGACGGCGTTACCGTCACCAGCAGGTCGCCGGCTTCGGGCGCGGCGGTGACCTTGGCCGACGATGTCAGCAGCACGAAGCGCAGGTCGTCGCCCAGGCTCTGCAGCGCCTGCAGCACCGGGCCGCCGGCCTGGATGGTCAGCTCCGCCTGCAGCGACGAGCCGATCTCGCCTTCGACGCGCACCGCTTCCAGTTGCTTGGTGACTTCGGCGCGCACTTCGCGCAGCGTATGCCATTTCTGCAGCAGGTCGTCGGCGTCGTCCATTTCCGGCACCGGGTAGTAGGTGCTGGTGAAGATGGTGTCGGTGTGCTCGGTGCCGTGGACAAAGACCTGCCACGCTTCCTCGGCGGTGAACGACAGGAACGGCGCCATCCAGTGCAGCATCGCCTGGGTGATGTGGTACAGCGCGTTCTGCGCCGCGCGGCGGGCCTTGGAGTCCGCCGCCGTGGTGTAGAGGCGGTCCTTCAGCACGTCAAGGTAGAAGCCGCCCAGGTCTTCCGAGCAGAAGGTCTGCAGCTTGGCCACCACCGGGTGGAATTCGTAGGCCTCGTAGTGCGACAGCACTTCCTTCTGCAGCCGGTCGGTCAGCGCGACGGCGTAGCGGTCGATCTCCAGCCATTCCGACGCCGGCAGCGCGTGCTTGCCGTGGTCGTAGTCGGACAGGTTCGACAGCAGGAAGCGCAGCGTGTTGCGGATGCGGCGATAGCTTTCCACCACGCGCTTGAGAATCTCGTCCGAGATTGACAGCTCGCCCGAGTAGTCGGTCGAGGCCACCCACAGCCGGATGATCTCGGCGCCCATCTTGTTGGAGATGTCCTGCGGCGACACGGTGTTGCCGACCGACTTGGACATCTTGCGGCCCTCGCCGTCGACGGTGAAGCCGTGCGTCAGCAGCGCCTTGTACGGCGGCTTGCCGTACAGCATCGACGCGGTCAGCAGCGACGAATGGAACCAGCCGCGGTGCTGGTCGGAGCCTTCCAGGTAGAGGTCGGCAAGGCGGCCTTCGGCTGTGTCGGCGGCCGGGTCGTACAGGTCGTCGCGGTGCGAGCCGCGGACCACGGTCCAGTGCGTGGTGCCGGAGTCGAACCAGACGTCGAGCGTGTCGCGGTTCTTTTCGTACTGGCTGGCTTCGTCGCCCAGCAGTTCGGCCGGATCCAGCGTCTGCCAGGCTTCGATGCCTTGCTGCTCGACGCGTTTGGCGATGGCTTCCAGCAGTTCAGGCGTGCGCGGATGCAGCGCGCCGGTTTCCTTGTGCACGAAGAAGGCCATCGGCACGCCCCACTGGCGCTGGCGCGACAGCGTCCAGTCCGGCCGGTTGGCGATCATGTTGTGCAGGCGCTGCTTGCCCCACGCCGGGTAGAACTCGGTGGCATCGATGCCGGCCAGCGCGGTCTCGCGCAGGGTCGGCACGGGCTTGCCGTTCTCCTCGGTCGGATCCACGTCCATGCCCGCAAACCACTGCGAGGTGGCGCGGTAGATGATCGGCGTCTTGTGACGCCAGCAGTGCATGTAGCTGTGGGTGTACTTGTGCGAGTTGAACAGGTTGCCCGATTCCTGCAACGCGTCGACGATCTTGGGGTTGGCATCCCAGATCGACAGCCCGCCGAACAGCGGCAGCGTGCCGGCGTAGACGCCGTTGCCCATCACCGGGCTGATGATGTCGCTGTCGGGCATCCCGTGCGCCTTGCACGACTGGAAGTCTTCCACGCCATAGGCGGGCGCCGAGTGGACGATGCCCGAGCCGGTGTCGGTGGTGACGTAGTCGCCCAGGTAGACCGGCGACAGGCGGTCATAGCCCGCGTCCATCTTGGCCAGCGGGTGGTGGAAGCGGATTTCCGACAGCGCGGCGCCGGTTGCGGTGGCGATGACCTTGCCTTCCAGCGCGTAGACCTTCAGCTGCTCCTCGACGCGCTCGGTGGCCAGGATCAGGTAGCCGCGCGGCGTGTCGACCAGCGCGTATTCCACTTCGGGGTGCACGTTCAGCGCCTGGTTGCTCGGGATGGTCCACGGCGTGGTGGTCCAGATCACGATCCAGCCGGGCTTGGCGTTGATCTGGTCGAACGGCACCTTGAAGGCGTGCGCCAGCTTGTCGGCCTCGGCAAACGGGAAGCCCACGTCGATCGACAGGTCGACCTTGTCCTTGTACTCGACTTCGGCCTCGGCCAGCGCCGAGCCGCAGTCGAAGCACCAGTTCACCGGCTTCAGGCCGCGGAACACGTAGCCCTTTTCCATGATCTTGCCGAGCGCGCGCAATTCGTCCGCCTCGTTGCTGTAGTTCATGGTCAGGTAGGGGTGGTCCCAGTCGCCCAGCACGCCCAGGCGCTCGAAGTCCACCATCTGGCGCTTGATCTGCTCGGTGGCGTACGCGCGCGCCTTGGCCTGGACTTCCTGCACCGGCAGGCCCTTGCCGAATTTCTTCTCGATCTGGATCTCGATCGGCATGCCATGGCAGTCCCAGCCCGGCACGTAGACGGCGTCGAGCCCGCTCAGGCCGCGCGCCTTGATGATCATGTCCTTGAGCACCTTGTTCACGGCGTGGCCGATGTGGATATCGCCGTTGGCATACGGCGGGCCGTCATGCAGCACGAACTTCTTCGCGCCCTTGCGCGCCGCGCGGATCTTCTTGTAGAGCTGCTTCTCCTGCCACTGCTTGACCCACTGCGGCTCGCGCTTGGGCAGGTCGCCACGCATGGGGAAGGGCGTGTCGAGCAGGTTGACGGGATACTTGTTTTTCTGGTTCTGATCGGACTTGGCGCGTTTGTCGTCGGACATTTCGATTCTCGGAGCAATTCGTTTGGCGCGCGGCCGGCAGCAGGCCGGGGCGCGCGCGGGAAGACTGGGCGGGGCATGCGAACCGGGCCCGCGCACACTGGCGGGCGCCGGCCGCTAGCTAATTCGGTCGGTGGCGGAGGTAGCGAAGTCGCGGCCGCCGGTGCCCTCGGCAGCGCCGGGCGCGGTCAGGCCGAAGAACCCGCGCGCGTCGGCGCTGTCCTTGGCGATCGCGGCGGTCAGGTCTTCCAGGTTGTCGAAGCGCGCCTCGTCGCGCAGCTTCTTCATGAATTCGACCCGTACCAGCTTGCCGTACAGGCTTTCATTGAAGTCAAAGAGGTGGACTTCCAGCAGCACGCGGCCGGCGTCCTCGATGGTCGGGCGCACGCCGATGCTGGCCACGCCGGGCAGCGGGTGGTCGGCAATGCCGTGCACCTGCACCACGAAGATGCCGTTGACCGCCGGGCGCTTGTGCGAGATGCGCAGGTTCAGCGTCGGGAAGCCCAGGTCGCGCCCCAGCTTGCGGCCGTGGATCACGTGGCCGCTGATGGCATAGCCGTGGCCCAGCAGGCGCCGCGCGTGCTCGAGGTCGCCATCGGCCAGGGCCTGGCGCACCGCCGAGCTGGAGATGCGGATGCCGCCCTCGGAGACCGAGCCCATCTGCTCGACGTCGAAGCCGAACCGGTGCCCGGCGTCCTGCAGGTAGGCGAAGTCGCCCGCGCGCCTGGCGCCGAAGCGGAAGTCGTCGCCGACCAGCAGCCAGCGCGTGTGCAGGCCGTGCCACAGCACGTTTTCAACGAATTCCTGCGGGGACTGGCTGGCAAAGTGGGCGTTGAAGTGCTCGACCACGACGCGGTCCACGCCGTTGCGGCGCAGGCTTTCCAGCTTGTCGCGCAGCAGCGCGATGCGGGTGGGCGCCTTGTCCGGGGTGAAGAACTCGCGCGGATGCGGCTCGAACGTCATCACGCACAGCGGCAGCCCGCGCGCGTCCGCCGCCGCGCGCGCGCGCGCAAGCAGCGACTGGTGGCCGCGATGCACACCGTCGAAATTGCCGATGGTGAGCGCGCAGGGCGCCCGGCTCTCGGCGTTGGGCAGGCCGCGGAAGACTTTCACGGGGACGGCGGGAAATGTTTCGGGTAAAGCGGGCATTATAAGGCGAATGGGTCGGCTTGCCGCTGCCTGCGCCCCTATGTGCGCTAAGCTGCTGTTTTTGTGCTGCATCCGCCTACCCCGGCATGGCGCGATACGGCAAAAGGCGGCATGATATGCACCACTTGTGTGTCACGCCGACGTCACATGCAGCCAAAACGCGCGCGACACGACATTTCTTGCCGCTTTTTCTCGCCTTGCGCCTGCCATCTCAAGCCAGCCACATTTGAACGCGCTGCCCAACCGGTTCCTGTCCCGGCTTCTCCCCCGGCTTCGGCCCCATATACTGCCGCAATCGAGCGGTGAGCTTGACGTCGAGACCCGCGCCAAGCTGATGGCCATCGTGCACAAGAATGCGCCGACCGCCATCGTCGCTTCCGTGCTGCTGCCGGCGCTGACCACGCTGGGATTCTGGGGCGAAGTCAGCCACGCCGCGCTGCTGGGTTGGTGCGCGATCATGCTGCTGCTGACCGCGGGCGGGCTGTGGTTCCATGTCGGCTACCAGCGCGACGGCGCCTCGATGAGCCGTTCCGCGCATACGCGCAGGTGGTGGAACAACATGCGCGTGCTGGCGCTGCTGACCGGGGTAACCTGGGGCAGCTCGGCACTGCTGCATTTGTATACGGACTCGGTGGTCTTCTCCAGCGTGCTGTACCTGCTGACGCTGGGCGTGCTGGCCGGCGGCGCGGTATCGCAGGCCCCGGTGCCGTCCAACCTGGTGTACGCCGGCGTGCCGATCCTGGTGCCCAGCATCCTGATGGCGGAGTTTGCCTTCCCCGGCCATGGCGCTTATGTACAGGGCCTGCTGGTGATCTACGCGCTGATGCTGTCGCGCCATGCCTTCAACCTGCAGGTCACGCTGGTCCGCGCGATCCAGCTCGAGGGTGACAGCCGCCGGCTGGCCAAGCAGTTCCAGGAAGAAAAGGAGCGCGCGCTGCATGCCAGCGAAGAAAAATCGCGCTTCCTCGCCGCCGCCAGCCATGACCTGCGCCAGCCGGTGCATGCGCTGGTGATGCTGGTTGAAGCGCTGCGCGCGCGCAACCAGTCGTCGTCGCTGCATCCGCTGGTGGAGCAGGTGGCGGCGGGCACGCAGACCATCGACCTGCTGTTCCGCTCGCTGCTGGACCTGTCCAAGCTGGAAGGGCGCAAGGTCCTGCCGACGCTGGAGCCGTGCGAGCTGGGCGCGTTGATCCGCGACGTGATGAGCCAGTTTGCCGCCGACGCCCGCGAAAGCGGCCTGATGCTGACGCCGCGCGTGCCCGACGAACTGTACGCGATGGCCGAGCCGGTGCTGCTGCGCCGCGCGCTGTTCAACCTGGTGCAGAACGCGTTGCGCTATACCCAGCGCGGCGGCGTGCTGGTGACCGCGCGCCAGCGCCGCAAGCACGTGCGGCTGGAGGTGTGGGACACCGGCGCCGGCGTCACGCCCGAGCACCTGCCCGAGATCTTCTCGCCGTACTACCAGGTCAACAACCCGCAGCGCGACCCGTCTCAGGGCCTCGGCCTCGGCCTGGCGATCTTCAAGGAGTGCCTGCGGCTGATGCGCGGCACCTATGGCGTGCGCTCGGTGCCGGGCAAGGGCTCGGTGTTCTGGTTCGCCCTGGCGCCGGTGCCGGCCGAGACCGTCGCCAGCGTGCGCGAGATGCGTGCCATGGCGCAGGCCCAGGAAGCCAAGCCCGACCGGCTGCAGGGCACGGTGCTGGTGGTCGACGACGACAGCCAGATCCGCAAGGCGTGGATCGCGCTGATGGAGGCGTGGGGCATCCACGTGGCCTGCGCCGCGCACGGCGCCGAGGCCGACAAGCTGTTTGCCAAGGGCCTGCGCCCGGACATCATCTTCTGCGACCTGCGGCTGCCGGGCAGTGAGAACGGCCTGGACCTGCTGGAGCGCTGGCAGAACACGCAACCGCAGGCGCGCAGCGCGCTGCTGACCGGCGACCTGAAATCGGCCGCGCTGGCGGCGGCGGAAGAGGCGGGGTATTTCGTGCTGCCCAAGCCGGTGGACCCGGCGTCGCTGCGGATGCTGCTGCGGCGCTGGCTGCGCCCGGCTTAGGCTGGGGAGGGCAGGCGCGGCGCCTTACTGGCGCAGGCGGAACCGTTCCATCCGCGACATCACCTGCATCCGGGTACGCACGCCCAGGCGTTGCAGGATCGCCGACACGTGCTCCTTGACCGTGTTCTCGGTCAGCCCGAGCCGGCGCGCGATCACCTTGTTCGGCAGGCCTTCGAGCACCAGGGCCAGCACGGACCCCTGGCGCGGCGTCAGGCCCAGCTCGGCCGGCGTAACCGGGATGCCGTGCGCGGGGCCAAACGACTGGGCCCGCCCGTTCAGGGCTTCATCGGTAGGGAAGGAGGTGTCACCCGCCAGCACCTTGCGCACCGCGGCGGTGAAGGCATTGGCATCGAGATGCTTGCCGACGAAGCCGCATGCCGACAGCGCACGGGCGCGGCCGACGATCTCGGGCGTAGCTTCTGCCGACATGAAGATAAAGCGCGCCCCGGGGATCACGGTCTTGAACGACTGCATGGCATCGAAGCCGGTGCCGTCGTTCAGCCAGATATCGAGCAGCACAATATCCGGGCGCAGCCCCTGCTGCAGGCTCGCCAGGGCTTCTCGGGCACTGCCGGCGGCGTGTACCGCGACATCCGGCATGACTTCGGCAAGGAAGGCCGTGGTGCCTGACAAGGCCATAGGATGATCATCGACCACCAACAACGTCGGTGCAGCGTTCGACATGCGAGTTCCCGTCTAATTTCCCGTTTCGTCCTTGTTGTCACCCGCTCGCTTGGAGCACTGTGTCGTGAAAAACCTGCACAGGATTGGCGCGTGGACGTAGCGCCCACTCTAGCAGAGGGGGCGAAGCGTCACAATCCATCAATCGGGGGTATACGGCGCCATCGTCACATGTTAGGGGCATTGCACTTGTCCGGATCTGGTGAATTAAGTACCTAATGGGTTCGCTTTACCGGAGTTTAGTACCTCGCCTTGGTAGAATTGCGCGATGAAAAAAATTGTCATCTTGATTTCCGGGCGTGGCTCCAACATGGAAGCCATCGTCCGTGCCTGCGCGGGCGGCGGTTGGCCGGCGCGCGTGGCAGCGGTGCTGTCGAACCGGCCCGATGCCGCCGGGCTGCAGTTCGCGCAGCAGCAAGGCATTGCCACCGGCGTGGTCGACCATCGTCAGTTTCCCGACCGCGCCTCGTTTGATGCCGCGATGGCCGAGGCCATCGATGCCCACGCCCCCGACCTGGTGGTGCTGGCCGGCTTCATGCGCATCCTGACGCCGGGTTTTGTCGACCGCTATGCGGGCCGGCTGCTGAATATCCACCCGTCGCTGCTGCCGTGCTTCCCGGGGCTGAACACCCACAAGCAAGCGCTGGACGCCGGCGTCAAGCTGCACGGCGCCACCGTGCACTTCGTTACCCCGGAACTCGACCACGGTCCGATCGTGATCCAGGCCGCACTTGATGTGCTGCCCACCGACACGCCCGAAAGCCTGGCCGAGCGCCTGATCGACTGCGAGCACCAGATCTATCCCCGCGCCGTCCGCTGGTTCGTCGAGGACCGCCTGCAACTGCAGGACGGCGTGGTCAACGTTATCAACCCGGCCGAGCCGCAACTGCTGATGGCCATCTCCGCCCATACCCGGGCGGCAGGAGTCGAGGCATGAGCCGCAACCAGGCAGGAACCCGTCCCACCCGTAGCGAGGGCCACGCGCCGCCGCGCGGCAAGAGCAAGGGCAAGGGCAGCCCCATCCGCAAGCCCGCCAACGGCAATGCCGTCCGCGACGGCGCGCCGCGCATGCACGGCGGGCTGCACGCCTCGCATATCCAGCATATCGACCGCCTGCTTGGCAAGGTCATGCTGTTCGCCCGCCCGGCCGATGCCGTGGTGAGCTATTACTTCCGCGAGAACAGCAAGCTGGGCCATCGCGAGCGCGGCATCATCGCCGAGGCCATCTATGCGGTGCTGCGCCGGCGCGTGGAGTTCGCGCAGTTTGCGGAAAGCGGCACCGGCGCCAGTTCGCGCCGCCTGGCGCTGCTGGGCCTGGCGGCCACGCTCGGACGCGACGTGCTGACGCCGTTCCTGCACCCCGAAGAGGCTGAATGGCTGGACCGCCTGACCACGATCGAGCGTTCCAGCCTGGCCCCGCGCGTGCGCACCAATCTGCCCGAATGGCTGTACGACGAGCTGGTGCGCCGCCATGGCGAAGAATTTACCGCGGCACTGGGCGATGCCTGGCTGCGCCCGGCGCCGCTTGACCTGCGCGTCAACCTGGGCAAGACCAGCCGCGATGCGGCGCTGGCCGAGCTGCAATCCGCCGGCCTGGGCGCCGAGCCGACGCCGATGGCGCCCGCCGGCATCCGCATGACCGGCAAGCCCGCGCTGAACCAGCTGCCAATCTTTGTCAACGGCCTGGTCGAGGTGCAGGACGAAGGCAGCCAGCTGCTGTGCAACCTGGTGGCGCCAAAGCGTGGCGAGATGGTGGTCGACTTCTGTGCCGGCGCGGGTGGCAAGACCTTGGCGCTGGGCGCCGCGATGCGCTCCACCGGCCGGTTGTACGCCTTCGACGTGTCGGAAAAGCGCCTGGCCAACCTGAAGCCCCGCCTGGCGCGCAGCGGCCTGTCCAACGTCCATCCGGTCCTGATCGACTCCGAACGCGACGCCAAGATCAAGCGCCTGGCCGGCAAGGTCGACCGGGTGCTGGTGGACGCGCCGTGCAGCGGGCTGGGAACGCTGCGGCGCAACCCCGACCTGAAGTGGCGCCAGACGCCGGAATCGGTGCTGGAACTGACTGCCAAGCAGAGCGCTATCCTTGAGTCGGCGGCGCGCCTGGTCAAGGGCGGCGGCCGCGTGGTCTACGCCACGTGCTCCGTGCTCGAAGCCGAAAACGAGGCCATCGTGCGCGATTTCCTCGCCGCGCACCCCAACTTCCGCCTGGTTCCGGCCAGCGAGGTGCTGGCCGACCAGAAGATCGAAGTGCCTGCGTTGCCTCAGGATAGCGGCATGTTCGCGCTGTATCCGCATCTGCACCAGACCGACGGCTTCTTTGCCGCGGTGCTGGAACGCACCAGCTGACGCCTGTGGCCGCCGCCCGTCTGCAGCGGACGGCGGCCCTCAACCTGAGTCTCCCCGATGAACGGTGAAACCCTGTCCGGCCTCGGCGGCGAGCTGACGGCCTCCCATTCGATGTTCGGCAAGATGCTGGACGACCTGATCCGCGATGCCGGCGGCCCGGGGTTCTTCTGGCAGCTGCTGGTGCTGGCCGGCTGCCTCGCGGTGGCGTGGCCGCTGGGGCGCTATGTGGTGCACCGGCTCGAGGCGCGCTATGCCAGTTCCAGCTTCTCGCTGCGCTTTGCAGCCGCCAGCCTGGAGCGGGCCATGTTCCCGCTGGCAGGTTGGGTGCTGGTGATGGTCGCGCGCTTCGCGCTGGAGCCGTTGATCCCGATCAGCGTGCTGCGGCTGGCGCTGGTGCCGCTGTTCGGTATCACCTCGCTCAATGTCGTCTTCTATATCCTGCGGCGGGTCATGTCCGGCAGCGGGCAGTTGCACGGCATGCTGCTGCTGGTGGAGAAGGTGCTGACCACGCTGGTGTGGATCGGCATGGCGCTTTATGTGCTTGGCGTGCTGTCGGAGGTGGTCGCGTGGATGCAGGACGTGCGCTTCTCGATCGGCGGCAAGCAGAAGATCAGCCTCGCCGACACGCTGATGGCGGGGGTCTGGATCCTGCTGACGGTGCTGGTGGCGATGTGGTTCGGGTCCTGGCTGGAGGAGCGGCTGATGCGCTCGGCCAACCTCGACGTCAACCTGAAGGTGGTGCTGACCCGCATCTCCAAGGCCTTGCTGCTGCTGGTGTCGCTGCTGCTGAGCCTGTCGCTGGTCGGGATCGACCTGACCGTGCTGTCGGTGTTCGGCGGTGCGCTGGGCGTGGGCCTGGGCCTGGGCTTGCAGAAGATCGCGAGCAACTACATCTCGGGCTTCATTATCCTGCTGGACCGCTCGGTCAAGCTGGGCGACCAGATCACGGTGGACAAGTACACCGGCATCGTGTCGCAGATCCGCACCCGCTACACCGTGGTGCGCAACGGCGACGGCGAGACGCTGGTGCCGAACGAGCAATTGGTGGCGCAGTCGGTGCAGAACCATTCATTCTCGAACACCAATGTGCGCGTGGCGACGCGTGTCCAGGCCGACTACAGCGCTGACCCGGAGACCGTGATCGCACTGCTGACCGAATGCGTGCGCGAACTGCCGCGCGTGCTGAAAGACCCGGAGCCGGCGGCCTTCCTGGTGCTGTTTGCGGACAGCGGCATCGAGTACGAAGTCGCGGCCTACATTGCCGATCCACAGAACGGAAAGCTAGGGGTGCAATCCGCGATGAACCGCGCCATCTGGCGCACGCTGCGCGAGCACGGCATTTCGATTCCCTATCCCCAGCGTGAGCTGCGTGTGATGCACGAGACGCCGATGCCCGGACCAGGCGCCCCCAAGGCAAGTACCTTGCCGGAAGCCGCCAACGCCACCTAGACTGTCACCAGAGCGTCACAGGACCGTGCAGATGCCAGCCAGGCGGCGAGTTCGGCACCCCACGGAACGAAAACCGTTGCACCCCGTCCAAATCCGGGAAATAGCGTATGCTTGCGCCCTCGCCAATCCGGTAGAATGCCGGGTTGTCGCGGGTTGAGACATCCCGCTCCCACATCAGACAGCCGCCAGATTGCAGCGGCTCGTACCTTGTCCCGCCTGCCACGGCCGGCGCCAGACTCGCGTGCCAGGGAGCCCGGAGCGACTTCGGGTCCCGAGGCAAGCGCCAGACAGCTATCGCAATCAATAGATTCGCAGCTATTTTTTCTGCGCGTTGTGTGCACCGGCCAGCCGGCCTGCACGGGAAAGTCCTGTTTAACCGACGGAGAACAGTTTGTTCGACACTATTCTTGACTGGGCCGCCAACGGCCTTGCCAATTGGGCCTGGTGGGAGATCGTCATCTACACCCTGGTGATGACGCATATCACCATCGCTGGCGTCACCATCTTCCTGCACCGCTGCATGGCGCACCGGTCGCTGGACCTGCACCCGATCGCCCAGCATTTCTTCCGCTTCTGGCTGTGGCTGACCACCGGCATGGTCACCAGGGAGTGGACCGCGATCCATCGCAAGCACCACGCCAAGTGCGAGACCGAGGACGATCCGCACAGCCCGCAGACCCGCGGCATCCGCAAGGTGCTGCTGGAAGGGGCTGAACTCTATCGCGCCGAGGCCAAGAACAAAGAAACCATCGCCAAGTTCAGCCATGGCTGCCCGAATGACTGGATCGAGCGCAACCTGTACTCGCGCTTCACCTGGCAGGGCGTTGGCCTGATGCTGATCATCGACCTGGCGCTGTTCGGCGTGATCGGCATGTCGGTGTGGGCAGTGCAGATGCTGTGGATCCCGATCCATGCCGCCGGCATCATCAATGGCCTGGGCCACTGGTGGGGCTACCGCAATTACGATTGCGAAGACGCGTCGACCAATGTGTCGCCGTGGGGCCTGATCATTGGCGGTGAGGAACTGCACAACAACCACCACACCTACCCGACCTCGGCCAAGTTTTCGATCAAGTGGTATGAGTTCGACGTGGGCTGGGGCTATATCCGCGCGATGCAGGCGGTCGGCCTGGCCAAGGTCAAGAAGACCCCGCCCAAGGCGCGCCTGGTGGAAGCCCGTCCGGTCGATCACAACACGCTGGAAGCCATCATCGCCAACCGCTATGACGTGATGGCGCGCTACGCCAAGGCCGTCAAGGGTGCGTTCCGCCAGGAACTGGACAAGCTCAAGGAAGGCGGCGTGGCCGAGTACCGCAGCTTCAAGCCCGCCAGCAAGTGGTTCCACCGCGAGGAAACCAAGCTGGCCGCACAGCAGCGCGAGCAGCTGGCGAGCATCGTCGAGCAGAACAAGGCGCTGCAGACCTTCGTCGAAATGCGCCGTGAACTGGCCGCCATCTGGGGCCGTTCCAACCTGACGCGCGAGCAGCTGCTGCAGCAGCTGCAGGCCTGGTGCCACCGTGCCGAGGCCAGCGGCATCCAGGCGTTGCACGATTTCTCGCTGCGCCTGCGCCGCTACGCCTGATACAATTCGGCCGCGCCGTATGGTTTGACAAAGCCCCGCCCATGGCGGGGCTTTTGTTTTAGATAAACTCCCCCATGTTCTGGCCGGCCGCACCCTGTTGGCGGAGGTCTAGAGGAGTACCCGGAGATGACCCCACAATCGATCAAGACCGTCGAGTTCGAGAAGCCGAACCTGGCGGATGCCGAAAACGCCACTGGCGGCAGCTGCGTGGCCCATGCCTGGGCCAAGGTGCCGCCGGTGCTGTCGCCCGATGAGCGGCAGTCGCTGAAGGCGCGTATCCGCCGCTTGCTGCAGGAACGTAATGCGGTGCTGGTGGCGCACTACTACGTCGACGCCGACCTGCAGGACCTCGCCGAAGAAACCGGCGGCTGCGTCTCCGACTCCCTCGAAATGGCCCGTTTCGGCCGCGACCACGAAGCCAAGACCCTGGTGGTGGCCGGCGTGCGCTTCATGGGCGAGACCGCCAAGATCCTCAGCCCCGAGAAGACCGTGCTGATGCCGGACCTGGATGCGACCTGCTCGCTCGACCTGGGTTGCCCGGCCGACGAATTCGCCGCCTTCTGCGATGCGCACCCGGACCGCACCGTGGTGGTGTACGCCAATACCAGCGCGGCGGTGAAGGCGCGCGCGGACTGGATGGTCACGTCGAGCATCGGGCTGAAGATCGTCGAGCACCTGCACGCGCAGGGCAAGAAGATCCTGTGGGCACCCGACAAGCACCTGGGCAGCTATATCCAGAAGCAGACCGGCGCCGACATGCTGCTGTGGCAGGGCTCGTGCCTGGTGCACGACGAGTTCAAGGGCATCGAGCTGGACCTGCTGCGCCGCGAATTCCCCAACGCCAAGATCCTGGTGCACCCGGAATCGCCCGAAAACGTGGTGGCGCAGGCCGATGTGGTCGGCTCCACCTCGCAGCTGATCGAAGCGGCGCAGAAGCTGGACGCGACCGAGTTTATCGTTGCCACCGACAACGGCATCCTGCACAAGATGCGCATGGCCGCGCCTGGCAAGCACTTCATCGAGGCGCCGACGGCCGGCAACAGCGCAACCTGCAAAAGCTGCGCGCACTGCCCGTGGATGGCGATGAATGCGCTGACCAACCTGGCCGAGGTGCTGGAGACCGGGCGCAACGAGATCCACGTCGACCCGGCCATCGGCGTCAAGGCGGTGACCTGCATCAACCGCATGCTCGATTTCGCCGCGGCGCAGAAGCGCAATGTGCGTCCGTCGTCCGACCTGGCGAAGGAACAGGCGCTGTTCCAGGGGATCGGCCCGGCATGAGCGTGAATCCGATTTTCGACAGCTACGGCGCAGCGCTGCACGCAGCGCTGCAAGCCAATGTGCAGGCCGCCATCGCCGAGGATGTCGGCAGCGGCGACCTGACCGGCCTGCTGGTGCCCGCTGGCAAGCCCGCGCACGCGCGCGTGATCGTGCGCGAAGCGGCGGTGCTGTGCGGACAGCCGTGGTTCGATGCCTGCATGCGCGCGGTCGACCCGGCGCTGGAAGTGCGCTGGCTGCAGGAAGAGGGCGCGCGGATGGCGGCGGATTCCGTGGTGTGCGAGATCACCGGCCCGGCGCGCTCGCTGCTGACTGCCGAACGCCCGTCGCTGAACTTCCTGCAACTGCTGTCCGGCGTGGCCACCGTGACGCGCCGCTATGCCGACCTGATCGCCGGCACCCGCGCGCGCGTGCTGGATACCCGCAAGACGCTGCCGGGCCTGCGCCTGGCGCAGAAGTACGCGGTCCGCATCGGCGGTGGCGAGAACCAGCGGCTGGCGCTGTACGACGGCATCCTGATCAAGGAAAACCATATCGCCGCGGCAGGCAGCATCACCGCCGCGCTGCAGGCGGCGCTGGCGCTCGATACCGATGCGTCGGTGCAGGTCGAGGTCGAGTCGCTGGCGGAGCTGGAAGAAGCCCTGGCAGCAGGCGCGAAGTCGGTGCTGATCGATAACTTCACCGTGCCGATGATGCAGGACGCGGTGAAGATCAACCAGGGCAGGGCGCTACTTGAGGTGTCGGGCGGCGTCAATGCCGAGACCATCCGCACTTTCGCCGAGACCGGCGTGGACCGGATCTCGGTGGGCGCATTGACCAAGGACGTGCGCGCGACGGATTACTCGCTGCGTATCATCGGCTGACGCATCGCCAGCCCGAAGCCAAAACGGGGTGGAGCCATCAGGCTCGCACCCCGTTTTTTATTGCTGCGCGGCGCTCAGCGCTTGCGCACGGCAGGCGGTTGCATCACCGTAGGCAGGGCCTTCGGCAGCGAATCCGGATAGTCCCGGCTGAAATGCAGTCCGCGGCTTTCATGCCGCGAGTACGCGCTGTCAACGATCAGCGAGGCCACCTCCACCAGGTTGCGCAGCTCCAGCAGGTCGCGCGTGACGCGGAAATTCGCGTAGTACTCGGCGATTTCCTCGCGCAGCAGGCCGATGCGGTGCTGCGCGCGTTCCAGCCGCTTGCTGGTGCGCACGATGCCGACGTAGTTCCACATCATGCGGCGCAGTTCATCCCAGTTGTGGGACACCACGACTTCCTCGTCGGCATCGGACACGCGGCTTTCGTCCCACGCCGGCAGCGTGATATTGGGTGCGCCGGCCTTGTCCTTCGAGGCGATGTCTTCCGCCGCGGCGCGGCCGATCACCATGCATTCGAGCAGCGAGTTGGAGGCCAGCCGGTTGGCGCCGTGCAGGCCGGTGCAGGCAGACTCGCCCACTGCATACAGGTTGCCGATATCGGTGCGGCCCGCGGTATCGGTGACAACGCCACCGCAGGTGTAGTGCGCGGCCGGCACCACCGGGATCGGCTCGCGCGTGATGTCGATGCCCAGTTCCAGGCAGCGCGCGTAGATCGTCGGGAAGTGTTCCTTCAGGAAGGCTTCGGGCTGGTGGCTGATGTCCAGGTAGACGCAGTCCAGGCCGCGCTTCTTCATCTCGAAGTCAATGGCGCGCGCGACCACGTCGCGCGGCGCCAGCTCGGCACGCTCATCGTGCTCGGGCATGAAGCGGGTGCCGTCGGGCAGCTTGAGCAGCCCGCCTTCGCCGCGCACCGCCTCGGAAATCAGGAACGACTTGGCATAGGGGTGGTACAGGCAGGTCGGGTGGAACTGGATGAATTCCATGTTCGACACCCGGCAGCCCGTGCGCCACGCCATGGCGATGCCATCGCCGGTGGCGGTGTCGGGGTTGGTGGTGTACAGGTAGACCTTGCCCGCGCCGCCCGCGGCCAGCACCGTATGCGTGGCGGTGAGGGTGTGTACCGCGCCGGTATTGTCGTCGAGCACGTAAAGGCCATAGCACCGGTTGCCCGGGAGTCCCAGCTTGCGTGACGTGATCAGGTCGATCGCGAAATGGTCTTCCAGGATGGTGATGTTCGGATGCTGCGTGGCCTGCTGCAGCAGCGTGCTGACCACCGCGTGTCCGGTGGCATCGGCCGCATGGATGATGCGCCGGCGGCTGTGGCCGCCTTCGCGGGTCAGGTGGAAGCCCAGTTCGGCCTGCTCGTCGCGCGTGAATGGCACGCCGCGGTCGATCAGCCACTGGATCGCCTCGCGCCCGTGCTCCACGATAAAGCGGGTTGCCTCTTCGTCGCACAGTCCTGCGCCGGCAACGAGCGTGTCCTGCGTGTGCTCGTCATGGCTGTCGCCGGAATCCAGCACGGCGGCGATGCCGCCTTGTGCCCAGTCGCTGGCGCCCTGTGTCATGGCGCGCTTGCTGAGAATGACAACCCGGTGGGTGTCGGCCAGTTGCAGCGCGACCGTAAGGCCGGCCAGACCGCTGCCGACGATGGCGACATCGAAATTCATGGTGCGGAGAGAGCGCCGCAGGGCGCCAGGCGGATGGGGGAAACGGCAAAGTCTACACCGTGCGCGCCATACCGTGCACCAGTGAACCGGGCGGGATTGGGCGGTGATCGCGCCGGAAGGGCGCGGCACCGGCCGCGGTGTGCCGAATGGCGCGCTTCCTGCCTTCTGCGGGCGCCAACGTCGCGCGTGGAGCGCCGTAAGCAAAACGAGTGGGCAACAAAAAGCCCCGCAACGGGGCGGGGCTTCTTGTCGGGATACCGGATCAATTACTTGATCTTGGTTTCCTTGTAAGCGACGTGCTTGCGAGCGACGGGATCGAACTTCATGATCTCCATCTTCTCCGGCATGGTGCGCTTGTTCTTGGTCGTGGTGTAGAAGTGACCCGTGCCTGCGGTCGATTCCAGCTTGATCTTGTCGCGGCCGCCCTTGCTTGCCATGATGTGCTCCTAATTAGACTTCGCCACGTGCGCGCAGGTCTGCGAGCACGGAGTCGATGCCTTTCTTGTCGATCAGGCGCAGGCCGGCGTTCGAGACGCGCAGGCTCACCCAGCGGTTTTCGGATTCAACGAAGAAACGACGATTCTGCAGGTTGGGCAGAAAACGGCGCTTGGTCTTGTTGTTTGCGTGGGAAACGTTGTTGCCGACCATCGGCGCTTTCCCGGTCACTTGACAGACGCGTGCCATGAAGCACTCCTAAATCTTATTCGTGGACAATGTTCGCAACAGATCAACAAAAGGCGCGCGGGCCCGGACTGCAGCGGTTGGGACTTCAGTGAAACGTAAATTATAGACCGGAATCCTCCGGCGAATCAATGCCTGCCGTACGATGACGGCAGCATGTGTTGTGTCTCGTCCAGCACTGTGCCGCAGGCGTCACAGTCCCGGCAGGCATTCGCAACCGTCAGCCAGCGAACGGATTTCCTGGCCGGCCACGATGAAATGGTCGAGCAGATGCACGTCGATGAGTTCGAGCGTCCTTGCCAGCTCGCGAGTCAGGTGCACGTCGCTCTGGCTGGGCGCGGTGGTGCCGGAAGGATGGTTGTGCGCCACGATCACGCCCGCCGCATTATGCACCAGCGCCTGGCGCGCGACCTCGCGCGGATACACCGCAGTGCGCGTCAGGGTGCCCCGGAACAGTTCTTCGCAGGCAATCATGCGGTTGCGCGGATCGAGGAACAGGCACAGGAAGACTTCGTGCGGCAGCGATGCCAGCGTCAGGCGCAGGTAGTTGTGCACCGCCGCGCGCGAGTCGAAGCCGGTCGGCAGCCTTAGGGATTCGGCCAGCGCGCGGCGCGCCAGTTCGGGGATGGCCTGCAGCTGTGCGTATTTGGCCACGCCCATGCCCTTGATGCCAGCCAGCGCGCCGGGTTCGGACGCGAACAGGGCGGTCAGCGAGCCGAAGCGGTGCAACAGCTCGCGGGCGAGGTCGACGGCACTTTTGCCAGCCGCGCCGATGCGCAGGAACACCGCCAGCAGTTCGGCGTCTGACAGGGCGGCGGCGCCGCATTCCAGCAGTTTTTCGCGCGGCCGCTCGCAGGCGGGCCAATTGGCTATGGTCATGGGCGTTCAGGGTTTGGACCGCCGGCCGGAGACTGGAAGGGTAGAAGGGGTATACGGCTTCGGCACGGCGAGCGATGGGCCAGTCGAATACAATACGGGTTGTTCCTCGGTTGATCACCCATGAATTTGCAAACTTTCGCGTCGGAAGCCGACGGCGGCACGGCTGGCCGCAAGACTGTCCTGGCCGACTCTTTCCTGACCCTGCACTACAGCATCTCGCTAGAGAACGGCACCGAGGTCGTCAGCACCTTCGACGACAAGCCCGCCACGCTGCTGCTCGGCCAGGGCCAGCTCGCGCCCACGCTGGAGCAGGCGCTGCTGGGCATGCCGGAAGGCGAGCGCATGACTTACCGTCTCGCTCCGGAGCACGCGTTCGGGCCGCGCAATCCCGAACTGCTGCAGTGGGTGTCGCTGGCCACGCTGCGCGAGAACAGCTCGTTCGAGGAAGACTACAGCCCGGGCGACCTGGTCGAGTTCAACGCGCCCGGCGGCGGCAAGTACGCGGGCGTGCTGAAGGAAATCGGCGAGACCGCGGCGCTGTTCGACTTCAACCATCCGCTGGCCGGGCAGACCATCCTGTTCGACGTGCAGCTGATCGGCATCCTCTGATTGCGCCAACGTGCCGACTCCTGTCCAGATACGCAGCATGCCTGACCTGACCACCGCACCCGACGCCGAGATCCTGATGGCCCAGCCGCGCGGCTTCTGCGCAGGCGTGGATCGTGCCATCGAGATCGTCGAGCGCGCGCTCGCGCGCTTCGGCGCGCCGATCTACGTGCGCCATGAAATCGTGCACAACGCCTACGTGGTGGCGGACCTGCGCAGCAAGGGCGCGGTGTTCGTGCGCGAGCTGGACGAGGTGCCCGCCGGCGCCACCGTCATCTTCAGTGCGCACGGCGTGTCGCGCGAAGTGCGCGAGGACGCCGCCAAGCGCGGCCTGCACGTGTTCGACGCAACCTGCCCGCTGGTGACCAAGGTGCATGTCGAAGTCAGCAAGATGCGCGCGGAAGGCTGCGAGATCGTAATGATCGGCCATCGCGGCCACCCGGAGGTCGAAGGCACCATGGGCCAGGCCAACAGCGGCATGGTGCTGGTCGAGACGGCCGACGACGTCGCCAGGCTGCAGATCGCGGACCCGGCGCGGCTTGCCTTCGTGACCCAGACCACGCTGTCGGTGGACGAGACCCGCGAGATCGTCGCCGCGCTGAAGGCGCGCTATCCGCAGATCCGAGAGCCGAAGAAGCAGGATATCTGCTATGCCACGCAGAACCGCCAGGACGCGGTCAAGTTCATGGCGCCGCAGGTCGAGGTGGTGATCGTGGTCGGCAGCCCCAACAGCTCCAACTCCAACCGCCTGCGCGAACTGGCGCAGCGCCTGGGCGTGCCGGCCTATATGGTCGATGCGCCGGAGCAGGTGCGCCCGGAATGGATCGCCGGCAAGCGCCGCATCGGCCTGACCGCCGGGGCCTCGGCGCCCGAGGCGCTGGCGCAGTCGATCGTCGATCGCCTGCGCGCGCTCGGTGCGCGCCAGGTGCGGGCACTGGAGGGCATCGAGGAAAACATGGCGTTCCCGCTGCCGCGCGGCTTGATGCCGGCCAGCGTCGCCGCCTGAACGGCAGCGGGCCGGCCCGCACCTCGATACGCCGATGACAAAAGCGCCGCGCAATGCGGCGCTTTTTTTTGCGCTTGCCTGCGCGGTCGCGATTCATGGGCTTATGACGCGCAATGCACATTATCGGTGCAATGCGATCAGTGCATCTATAACCCGCGTGTTTGGCGAACAGACAAATAGGGGTAATCCCCGTAACTGGGGTTTTCCCTATTATGGTGCGGCGCTACATTCTGCACATTAGAGATTGGTGCGCCGCATTTGAAATGAAATGCCTAATTAATTAAGGCCTATTATAGTGGCGCAGCCCGCGCCTAATGCCGCCCGCCAGGCGGTGCAGGCACGATTCTTGTAAGTATGTGAGACGGCCCCGCCATGTGAGCGGGAATTGCCCCAATTTGTGCATTGGGGAAATTCCCTAGCTCATTTGCAGGGTAAATCGGTCGACTTGTTGCGTCGCGTATTGCATCTGCAAAGAAAGGGGATACAATGCGCGCGTTTCAAATTGAAACTAAACAAAGGCGGTCCAGGGAAACGTCCGGGAGGCGTTGCAAATCCCTGTTTTTGTGAATCCTAGGAGATCACTCATGCAAATCACGTTTGCCAAGATTCTGCCGATCGCGGCCGCAGTGGCGCTGGTAGCAGCTTGCGGCAAGAAGGAAGAGAAGCCGGCGGATGCGGCCTCTTCGGCGCCGGCCGCAGCAGCCCCTGCCGCGGGCGGTGGCGAGACCGTCGTCAAGATCGGCCACGCGGCCCCGCTGACCGGCGGTATCGCGCACCTTGGCAAGGACAACGAAAACGGCGCCCGCCTGGCCGTGGAAGAAGTCAACAAGGCCGGCCTCGAGGTCGGTGGCAAGAAGATCAAGCTGGAACTGGTCGGCGAAGACGATGCCGCCGATCCGAAGACTGGCACCTCGGTGGCACAGAAGCTGGTCGACGCCAAGGTCGTGGCCGTGGTCGGCCACCTGAACTCGGGCACGTCGATCCCGGCCTCCAAGATCTATAGCGATGCCGGCATCGTGCAGATCTCGCCGTCGTCCACCAACCCGGACTACACCAAGCAGGGCTTCAAGACCACCTATCGCGTGGTGGCCACCGACGCACAGCAGGGCCCGGCACTGGCCAACTATGCCAGCAAGACCCTCCATGCCAAGAGCGTGGCGATCGTCGACGACGCCACCGCCTACGGCAAGGGCCTGGCCGACGAGTTCGAGAAGACCGCCAAGGCGGCCGGCGTGAACGTGGTGGCACGCGAGGCCACCAACGACAAGGCTACCGACTTCAAGGCCATTCTCACCAAGATCAAGGGCAAGAAGCCTGACGTGATCATGTACGGCGGCATGGACGCCACCGGCGGCCCGTTCGCCAAGCAAGCCAAGGAACTGGGCATCGGCGCCAAGATCGTCGGCGGCGACGGCGTCTGTACCGACAAGGTGGCCGAGCTGGCCGGCGATGCCGTGACCAACATCATCTGCTCCGAGGCCGGCCTGGCCCTGTCGAAGATGGAGCAGGGCGCGGACTTCTCCAAGCGCTACCAGGCACGCTTCAACGCGCCGGTGCAGATCTACGCGCCGTTCACCTATGACGCGGTGATGGTCATCGTCGACGCCATGAAGCGCGCCAACTCGACCGAACCGGCTGCCATCCTGGCCGAAATGCCCAAGACCAACTACAAGGGCGTGATCGGCAACATCGCCTTCGACGAGAAGGGCGACATGAAGGAAGGCACCATCACGCTGTACGAGTACAAGGACAAGAAGAAGTCCGTCCTTGATGTCGTGAAGATGTAATCAGGGCTTACCGGCCCATCCGAACGGCACCGTGAGTATTTTGCGGTGCCGTTCTTTTTAGCCTCGCCTAATGTAGAAGCATCCTTACCCTGGATGGAGCATGGCGGGCCGCTTACCAGCAACGCAACCTCGGCAACGTTACCCATCACCACATCAATGTCCCCCCCGGCATCCACACCATGCCGTCAGGTAAGGGACTGAAGCAGGAGTTTTCATGGATATCTTTATCCAGCAGATCGTGAACGGTCTGGTGCTCGGCAGCATCTATGCGCTGATCGCACTGGGCTACACCATGGTCTACGGCATTCTGGGGATCATCAACTTCGCCCACGGCGATGTCCTGATGATCGGCGCGCTGACCGCCCTGTCAGCGATTCTTGGCCTGCAGAAGTTCGCCCCCGGCTTGCCCGAATGGCTGACGCTGGTCATTGCGACCCTGGTCGCGATGCCGGTCTGCGCAATACTGTCTTACTCGATCGAGCGAATCGCTTACCGGCCCTTGCGCAATGCGCCACGGCTGGCCCCGCTGATTACCGCGATCGGCGTGTCCATCATCCTGCAGACGATGGGCATGCTGATCTGGTCGCGCAACCCGCTGACCTTCCCGCAACTGCTGCCGTCGGAGCCGATTGATATCGGTGGAACCGGCGCCACCATCACCGGCAAGGAAATGGTCATCATCGGCCTGGCCGTGATGGTGATGTCGGGCCTGCTGGCACTGGTGAACCGCACCAAGCTCGGCCGCGCCATGCGCGCCACCGCCGAGAACCAGAAGGTGGCCGGCCTGATGGGCGTGAACCCCAACTTTGTCATCTCCGCCACCTTCATGATCGGCGCCACGCTGGCGGCGCTGGCCGGCGTGATGATGGCCACCAACTACGGCAACGCCCACTTCTACATGGGCTTCATCCCGGGCCTGAAGGCGTTCACCGCCGCGGTGCTGGGCGGCATCGGCAACCTTGCCGGCGCGATGGTCGGCGGCATGCTGCTGGGCCTGATCGAGGCGCTGGGTGCCGGCTATATCGGCGACCTGACCAATGGCGTGTTCGGCTCGAACTACCAGGACGTCTTCGCCTTCATCGTACTGATCACTGTGCTCGTCTTCCGTCCGTCCGGCATCATGGGCGAACGCGTGGCGGACCGCGCCTGAGGAGAGCGAATCCATGAATACCCCGATTCCATCCACGGCCGCCGTCGCGGCTCCGACGAAGGTGCCGGCCAAGACCCTGGCCGCGCTGATCGGCTTCCTGGTGGTCGCGCTGTGCGCACCGTTCATCGTCCAGACCCTGGGCGGCAACTACTGGGTCCGCGTGCTGGACTTTGCGTTGCTGTACATCATGCTGGCGCTGGGCCTGAACATCGTGGTGGGCTTTGCCGGCCTGCTTGACCTGGGCTATATCGCGTTCTACGCGGTCGGCGCCTACCTGATGGCTTTGCTCGGCTCGCCGCACCTGGCGAACCAGTTCGAGTGGATCCACCAGCTGTTCCCTACCGGCATCCATTTGTCGATGTGGTTCGTGTTGCCGATCGCGATCCTGGTGGCCGCCACGTTCGGCGTGCTGCTGGGGGCGCCGACGCTGAAACTGCGCGGCGACTACCTCGCCATCGTGACGCTGGGCTTCGGCGAAATCATCCGCATCTTCATGAACAACCTGGACCGTCCGGTGAACATCACCAACGGGCCCAAGGGCATCACCGCGGTGGACCCGGTCCATATCTTCGGCTTCGACTTCTCCAAGTCGCACGAGATCTTCGGGCTGAAGTTCACGCCGGTGTTCATGTACTACTACCTGCTGGTGTTCCTGGTCATCGTGATCGTGTTCGTGTGCCTGCGTTTGCAGACCTCGCGCATCGGCCGGGCCTTCGTCGCTATCCGCGAGGACGAGATCGCCGCCAAGGCAATGGGCATCAACACCCGCAATATCAAGCTGCTGGCCTTTGCCATGGGCGCGTCGTTCGGCGGCGCCTCTGGCGCGGTGTTCGGCGCGTTCCAGGGCTTCGTGTCGCCGGAATCGTTCACGCTGTGGGAATCGATCTACGTGCTGGCCATCGTGGTGCTCGGCGGCATGGGCCATATCCCGGGCGTGATCCTGGGCGGCGTCCTGCTGGTGGGCTTCCAGGAGCTGCTGCGCGTGGTGGCGGAGCCGATGCAGACCGGCTTGTTCGGCCATGTGATTGTGGATGCCGAAGTCCTGCGCCAGCTGCTGTTCGGCCTGGCCCTGGTTGGCGTCATGCTGTACCGCCCGGCAGGCATCTGGCCGTCGCCGCGCAAGGAAGACCGCCCGGTGGTGCGCCGTGCGGGCAGCGTGGGCCGTTTCTGACCAGGAGGACAACATGAGCAACAACGATTTCCTCCTGTCGGTACAGGGGGTCAACAAGCGATTCGGCGGCCTGCAGGCACTGTCCGAGGTGGGCCTGCAGATCAAGCCGGGCGAGATCTATGGCCTGATCGGCCCCAACGGCGCCGGCAAGACCACCTTCTTCAACGTGATTACCGGGCTGTACACGCCGGATTCGGGCGAGTTCGTGCTGGGCGGCAAGCCCTACCAGCCGACCGCCGTGCATGAGGTGGCCAAGGCCGGCATCGCGCGCACGTTCCAGAACATCCGCCTGTTCGGCGAGATGACCGCGCTGGAAAACGTGATGGTGGGGCGGCACGTGCGCTCCAAGGCCGGGCTGTTCGGTGCGATCTTCCGGCCGCCTTCGGTGCGCCGCGAGGAAGAGGGCATCGAGGACATGGCGCATGACCTGCTCGACTACGTTGGCATCGGCAAGTACGCCAACTTCACCGCGCGCAACCTGTCGTACGGCCACCAGCGCCGGCTGGAGATCGCCCGCGCGCTGGCGACCGAGCCCAAGCTGCTGGCGCTGGACGAGCCGGCCGCGGGCATGAACGCGACCGAGAAGGTAGAGCTGCGTGGCCTGCTCGACAAGATCAAGAACGACGGCAAGACCATCCTGCTGATCGAGCACGACGTGAAGCTGGTGATGGGCCTGTGCAACCGCCTGACCGTGCTGGACTATGGCAAGGTGATTGCCCAGGGCCTGCCGCACGAGGTGCAGAACAACCCCGCGGTGATCGAGGCATACCTCGGCACCTCGGCGCACTGATGGCGGGAGGGAAAGCAATGACACAGCCAGCAATGAAACAGACAGTACTGAAGATCTCCGGCCTGAAGGTCGCGTACGGCGGCATCCAGGCCGTCAAGGGCATCGACCTGGAAATCCAGGACGGCGAACTGGTCACGCTGATCGGCGCCAACGGCGCCGGCAAGACCACCACCATGAAGGCCATCACCGGCCTGCAGGGCTGGGCCGGCGGCGACGTGGAGTACATGGGCAAGTCGATCAAGGGCGTGCCCAGCTACACGCTGCTCAAGCAGGGGCTGGCGATGGTGCCGGAAGGCCGCGGCGTGTTCGCGCGCATGACCATCACCGAGAACCTGCAGATGGGCGCCTACACGCGCAACGACGAGGCCGGCATCAAGGCCGACGTCGACCGCATGTTCGGCATCTTCCCGCGCCTGAAGGAACGCGCCAACCAGTTGGCGGGCACCATGTCCGGCGGTGAGCAGCAGATGCTGGCGATGGCGCGCGCGCTGATGAGCCAGCCCAAGGTGCTGCTGCTGGACGAGCCGTCGATGGGCTTGTCGCCGATCATGGTCGACAAGATCTTCGAGGTCGTGCGCGATATCTCGGCGCAGGGCGTGACCGTGCTGCTGGTCGAGCAGAACGCGCGCCTGGCGCTGCAGGCCGCGCACCGCGGCTACGTGATGGAGTCCGGGCTGATCACCATGAGCGGTGACGCCAGGCAGATGCTGGACGATCCCAAGGTGCGGGCCGCCTACCTGGGCGAGTAAAGGCGTCGGCAAGGTCGAGTGGTTTTGGGTGCTCCCAAGCCGCTCGAACTGGCCTAAACAAGGTGTTCCCCCTCATGGGGAGAGGGTTGGGGTGAGGGGCGGGCTAGCAAGGCACCACGCCGAGCGAAGCCAACGGTTCTAAACCCGCGAGCATCAGCTTTTGACGCTCCTGCCCTCACCCCCGGCCCCTCTCCCGCAAGCGGGAGAGGGGAGCAAACCTGCCAGTGTGCAAGGTTTGCAGCAGCCCTCACGCCTCGCTTACGCGAGGCTTTTTTGTCAGGCCAGCTTCTTCAGCAGCGTGCGCAGCATGCCGATCATCTGGTCGATCTCTTCGCGCGTGACGTTCAGCGCCGGCATGAAGCGCAGCAGGTTGGCGCGCGGCGCGTTCAGCAGCAGGCCTTGCGGATCCATGTCGCGGGCTTCTTCCACCAGTTGCGGGCCGATGTCCTTGTCCAGCAGCAGGGCGCGCAGCAGGCCTTCGCCACGCTCGCCGCCCAGGCCGAACTCGGCCGACAGCGCCAGCAGCTGCTCCTTCAGGTATTCGCCCTTGGCCTTGACGTCATCCAGGAAACCCGGCGCGGTCAGCTGCTCGATCACTGCGCTGCCCACCGCGGTCATCAGCGGGTTGCCGTTGTAGGTGCCGCCCTGGTCGCCGGCCTCGAAGCTGGCGACTTCGGCCTTGCACAGCAGCGCAGACAGCGGCACGCCGCCGCCGATGCCCTTGCCCAGCGTCATGATGTCCGGCTCGACGCCCGACAGCTCGTACGCGAACAGCGTGCCGCAGCGGCCGCAGCCGGCCTGCACTTCATCGACGATGAACAGCAGCCTGTGCTTGTCGGCCAGTGCGCGCAGGCCCTGCATGAACTCGCGCGTGGCGGGGATCACGCCGCCTTCGCCCTGCACCGGTTCCAGCATGATGCCGACGGTCTTGTCGGTGATCAGCTTCTCGACCGAGGCCAGGTCGTTCAGCTCGGCCTTGGGGAAGCCCGGCACCTGCGGCGCGAAGATGGTGTCCCAGCCGGCCTTGCCCGACGCGCTCATGGTGGCGAGCGTGCGGCCATGGAAGCTGTGGTCCATGGTGATGATCTCGTAGGCGCCGTTCTTGTGCTTGCGGCCCCATTTGCGCGCCAGCTTGATCGCGCCTTCGTTGGCCTCGGCGCCGCTGTTGGCGAAGAAGACTTTGTCGAAGCAGCTGTTATCGGTCAGCTGTTTGGCCAGGCGCAGCATCGGCTCGTTGTAGAAGGCCGGGCTCGGGTTGATGATCTTCTTCGACTGCTCGACCAGCGCGTCGATCATGCCCTGGTTGGAGTGGCCCAGGCAGTTGACCGCCCAGCCCTGCACAAAGTCCAGGTATCGCTTGCCGTTGTGGTCCGTCAGCCAGGAGCCCTTGCCTTCGGTGAAGACGAGCTCGGGCCGGTTGGTGATGTACATCAGGGATTGGACGGGAAACTCAGCAAATGCCATGGCGGACTCCAGGGGTCGGCTTTAAACGATGGACGGACAAGCAGGAAAAAAGCGGAAAAGCGCGGAAAAACAAAAAGCCACGGGGGTTGCCCGTGGCTCGTTGACCTGAACAGACGCAGTCGACGGTCAGCCGCGCGGCACCCCAGCGGGGAGCGACGTACGGAAGCTGCGGCGTCGGTTGAAGGTCGTATGCATGCGGGCAAATATAAGGCGCATGGGCCCGGGTGTCAAAACCAATTTTGGCGGACCCGGGCATTGTTGCGCTGGCGGAACGGCGTGCCGGCCCGGGCGGGTCAGGCAGCGGGTGCCGCCGGCGTGGCCGGGTGCATGTCGGCCTCGGAGGTGAACGAGTCGGCGAAGAACGCGTCTTCGTGCAGCTTGCACTGGCGGGTGAAGTCGCCGCGCGCGGCGTTGATCATCACCGGCGCGCCGCAGGCGTAGACCTCGTGGCCCGACATGTCGGGATGGTCGGCGATCACCGCCTGGTGGACGAAGCCCGTGCGGCCCTGCCAATTGTCTTCGGGCAGCGCGTCGGATACCACCGGCACGTACCTGAAGTTGGGCAGGTCGCGCGCCCATTGCTCGGCCAGCGCGTGCATGTACAGGTCCTTGGGCCGGCGGCCGCCCCAGTACAGCGTCATCGGGCGCGTGATGCCGGTGTAGGCGGCATGCTCGACGATGGCCTTGATCGGGGCGAAGCCGGTGCCGGAAGCCAGCAGGATGATCGGGGCGGTCGATTCCTCGCGCAGGAAGAAGCTGCCCAGCGGGCCTTCGAAGCGCAGGATGTCGCGTTCCTTCATCGCCGGGGCACCTTCCTTGGCGCCGAAGACATAGTCGGTGAAGGCGCCGCCCGGCATATGGCGGATATGCAGTTCGATCGGACCGTCCTCGTGCGGCGGCGTGGCGATCGAATAGCTGCGGCGCTTGCCGTCGCGCAGCAGGAATTCCACGTACTGGCCGGCCAGGTACTGCATGCGCTCGGTCGCGGGCAGCTGCAGCTTGATGGCGATCACGTCATCGGCCAGCCGCTCCAGCGAGGTCACGCGGCACGGCACCTTCTTGATCGGGATGTCGCCGGCGCCGTGGACTTCGCGGCATTCAATGGTAATGTCGGACGACGCGTTGGCGCAGCAGAACAGCGCGCGGCCCTCGGCCTTTTCCTGCGCGGTCAGCGCGGCCGGGGCGTGGTCGCCCTGCACGATGGTGCCTTCCAGCACGCGGCCCTTGCACGAGCCGCAGGCGCCGTTCTTGCAGCCGTAGGGCAGGCCGATGCTGTGGCGCAGGGCCGCGCCGAGGATGGTTTCGTCCGCGGCCACTTCGAACTTGTGGCCACTGGGCATGACGGTTACTTGATAAGCCATAATCGGTCTATGAGCCAAATTCAGTCGATGCTGCAGCCCTCGCGCCTCCCGCTCCTGCCGGCTTTACCAGTTTTGCCGGTCCCCAGCCGCCGGCTGGGTCGTCCGCGCCTGTTGATCGTCGGGTGCGGGGATGTGGGGACGCGCTGCCTGCGAATCCTGTCGTCGCGCATGCGCGTGTTTGCCGTCACGTCGCAGCCGGCGCGCCGCGCCGAACTGCGCGCCGCCGGTGCGGTGCCGCTGGTGGCGGACCTGGACCGGCCGGTGACGCTGGCGCGGCTGCGCGGGCTGGCCACGCAGGTGCTGGACCTGGCGCCGCCGCCCGGTCAGGGCGAGGGCGATCCGCGTACGCGTGCCTTGCTCGCCGCCTTGCGCCGCAAGGCCTGGCGGCAGGGCGGCACGCCTGGCGGCGAGCCCGCCATTCTACCCGACCGGGGCCTTCGCCGCCGTGCCTTTGTCTACGCCAGCACCTCGGGCGTCTACGGCGACCGGCAGGGCGCGCGGGTGTCGGAATTCCATGCCGTGCGGCCGCAGACGGCGCGCGCGCGCCGCCGCGTGGCCGCCGAGGGGGCGGTGCGCGCCTTTGGCCGCGATGCCGGCTGGCGCACCAGCATCGTGCGCATCCCGGGCATCTATGCCGCCGAGCGGCTGCCGGTGGCCCGGCTCAAGCGGGGCACGCCCGCGCTGGTGCCGCAGGACGACGTCTACACCAGCCATATCCATGCCGACGACCTGGCTCGCATCATGGTTGCCGCGCTGTTCCGCGGCCGGCCGCAGCGGGTGGTCCATGCCAGCGACGATACCGAGCTGCGCATGGCCGACTACTTCGACCTCGTTGCCGATCGGCGCGGCCTGCCGCGGCCCCCGCGTATTACGCGCGGCCAGGCGCGTGAAGTGATTGAGCCGACGCTGCTGAGCTTCATGAGCGAGTCGCGCCGGCTCGACAACCGCCGCCTGAAGCGCGAGTTGCGGCTGCGGCTGCGCTTTCCCACGGTCGCTTCCTTCTTCGACGCCTGAGCGCGCCCGCGGTCGCGCCCCGTGCCCCTGGCACGGGGTTTGCTCATCCTGGCGTCACTTCAATCCTGTCTATACAGCAACACTTCTGGCGTGCCAACGTGGTGCTTTCCGCACCTACGGCAAGCCGCAGCACCGTTGTGGTGGTTGATGCCTCCGCGCCGTCCAGCCGATTTCCGCGGTGATGTGACGTCTAACCCCTCGGGGGAAGCCCTACATTGACTTGTATATACAGGCATTGTTTAATGCCCGAAAACGAGCGCGCCACAAGCATGGCCTGCCGTCGACGGACACACCAAAGGAGCGTTTCGATGAGGATGGAAAGCCGCATGCAGGGCAGGATTCAAGGCAGGATTCGTGGCCGCAAGGCAATGCAGGCCGCGCTGTTTGCCGCGGCAGTCACCATGGCAGGCGCCGGCCACGCGCAGACCACCAAGGTCACGCTCGGCATGAGCGGCTGGACCGGCTTCGCGCCGCTGACGCTGGCCGACAAGGCAGGCATCTTCAAGAAGAACGGTGTCGAGGTCGACATCAAGATGATCCCGCAGAAGGACCGCCACCTGGCGCTGGCCGCCGGTGCGATCCAGTGCGCGGCGACCACGGTCGAGACCCATGTGGCCTGGAACGCCAACGGCGTACCGATCACCCAGATCGTGCAGCTCGACAAGTCCTACGGCGCCGACGGCCTGGCCGTGCGCGGCGACGTCAAGACCTTCGCCGACCTGAAGGGCAAGACCATTGGCGTCGATGCGCCGGGCACCGCGCCGTACTTCGGCCTGGCCTGGATGCTGAAGAAGAACGGCATGTCGCTGAAGGACGTCAAGACCACGACGCTGTCGCCGCAGGCGGCGGCGCAGGCGTTCGTGGCCGGCCAGAACGACGGCGCCATGACGTACGAGCCCTACCTGTCCACCGTCCGCCAGAACCCGGACAAGGGCAAGATCCTGGCGACCACGCTGGATTACCCCATGGTGACCGACACGCTGGGCTGCGCGCCCAAGTGGCTCAAGGAGAACCCCAAGGCGGCGCAGGCGCTGGTCGACAGCTACTTCGAGGCGCTCGAGATGATCCAGAAGGAGCCGGCGAAGGCTAACGAAATCATGGGCGCCGCAGTCAAGCAGACCGGCGAGCAGTTCGCCAAGTCGGCCGCCTACCTGCGCTGGCAGGATCGCGAGGCCAACAAGAAGTTCTTCTCCGGTGAACTCGCCAGCTTCAGCAAGGAAGCGGCGGGCGTGCTGATGGAAATCGGCGTGATCCGCCAGGTGCCCGACGTGACGGCGTTGTATGACGCGCGTTTCCTCAAGTAAGCAGAGCAGTCGCAAGGAGGCGTGAACGTCATGACGCAAGCCCGAATCGGTTCCCACGCGCCCGCAGCGGTGTCCGCCCCCCCGGCGGCACCGGCGCGCCGGCGCCATCCCTGGCTGGCACCGCTGGTGCCGGTGCAGCCCAATACCCGCTGGATGCTGGGCCTGTCTTTCTTCGTGCTGTTCTTCGGCGTGTGGGCCGTGGTGACGCTGGGCGGCTTCGTGCCGCGCACGTTCCTGGCCGATCCGCTGACGATGGCCAAAGAGGGTCTGATCCTGTTCACCGAGCACAACTTCATCGGCGACATCGGCATGACGGTGTGGCGCGTTGTAGGTGGCTTCGTGCTGGCGGCGGTGCTGGCGGTGCCGCTGGGCATCTTCATGGGCGCGTACAAGGCGGCCGAGGCGTTCTTCGAGCCCTTTGTCTCGTTCTGCCGCTACCTGCCGGCGTCGGCCTTCATCCCGCTGCTGATCCTGTGGGCCGGCATCGGCGAGACCCAGAAGCTGCTGGTGATCTTTATCGGCTCGTTCTTCCAGATCGTGCTGATGGTGGCGGTGGCGGTCGGCGGCGCGCGCAAGGACCTGGTCGAGGCCGCCTACACGCTCGGCGCCAACAGCGCCGGCATCGTGCGCCGCGTGCTGATCCCGGGCGCCGCGCCGGAAATCGCCGAGATCCTGCGGCTGGTGCTGGGCTGGGCCTGGACCTACGTGATCGTGGCCGAGCTGATCGGCTCGTCGTCGGGCATCGGGCACATGATCACCGACAGCCAGGCGCTGCTCAATACCGGGCAGATCATCTTCGGCATCATCGTGATCGGCTGCATCGGCCTGGTCTCCGACCTTGTCTTCAAGCGCGCCAACCAGCGCCTGTTCCCGTGGAGTTCGATCCAATGAGCGCACTGTCCATCCAGCAGGTCTCGCGTACCTTCTCCAACCCGCGCGGCGGGAAGACGCTGGCGCTGCAGCCGGTCGATTTCGAAGTGCGCGATAACGACTTCGTCACCATCCTGGGCCCGTCGGGCTGCGGCAAGTCCACGCTGCTGCGCATCGTGGCCGGGCTGGACACGCCTTCCACCGGCCGCGTGCTGCTCGACGGCCAGCCGGTCTCCGACCCGGGCGCCGACCGCGGCATGGTGTTCCAGTCGTACACGCTGTTCCCGTGGCTGACGATCGAGCAGAACGTGCGCTTCGGCCTGCGCGAGCGCGGCATGAGCGCGGCGGAGCAGAAGGAGCGCAGCGACTTCTTTATCCAGCGCGTGGGGCTGCGCGGATTCGAGCACCATTACCCGAAGCAGCTGTCGGGGGGCATGCAGCAGCGCACCGCGATCGCGCGGGCGCTGGCCAACGATCCCAAGATCCTGCTGCTCGACGAACCGTTCGGCGCGCTCGACAACCAGACCCGCGTGCTGATGCAGGAGTTATTGCTCGGCATATGGGAAGCGTCGCGCAAGACGGTATTATTCGTGACCCATGATATCGACGAGGCCATTTTCATGGCCAACCGGGTGGCGGTGTTTTCCGCCAGGCCGGGCCGGATCAAGAGCGATATCGCGGTCGATTTTCCGCATCCGCGCCATTACACGATCAAGACCTCTCCGGAGTTTTCCGCGCTCAAGGCGCGGCTGACCGAGGAAATCCGCGCCGAGGCCATTGCCGCGGCCGAGCACTGAAACGCCATGAACCACGCCGTCGGCTCCGCCACCCCAGCTTCCTCTCCCACCGCGCTCTACCAGCAGGTGAAGGAGTACATCGCCCGCCAGATCCAGAGTGGCGCGTGGCAGCCGGGCGACCGGGTGCCGTCGGAGCAGGAACTGGTGAACCGCTTCGGCGTCTCGCGCATGACCGTCAACCGGGCCCTGCGCGAGCTGTCGGAGCAGGGGCGGGTGGTGCGCGTCGCCGGCGTCGGCACCTTCGTCGCCGAGCACAAGCCGCAGTCCACGCTGCTGTCGGTGGTCAACCTGCAGGACGAGATCCGCATGCGCGGGCATGACTATGCCTGCGACGTGATCCTGGTCGAGCGGGTGTCGGCGTCGATCGAGGTGGCGGCCGCGCTGGAGCTGCACACCGGCGAGTCCGTGTTCCATTCGGTCTGCGTGCATCGCGAAGATGGCGTGCCGGTGCAGCTGGAAGACCGCTACGTGAACCCGCGCGTGGCGCCGGACTTCATCGGCCAGGACTTCAGCGCGACCCAGCCCGGCGAATACCTGTTGCGCCACGTGCCCTACGATCAGGTAGAGCACGTGGTCGATGCCATTGCCGCCACGCCGGAGCAGGCCGCGCAACTGGAAATGCCGCCAACGCAACCTTGCCTGATGCTGACCCGCCGCACCTGGACCAATGGCGTGCCAGTGACATTCGTTCGTTGCCTGCACCCGGGCAACCGTTACCGCCTCGGCAGCCGCTTCCGCGCCGACGGCAATCCCGCTTTCGGCTGATCCGCGCGAGGGTCAGCCATTGCTTCAATTTTTAGCCTAAGCTGTATAGACAGGAACATACAAATGACTGCGAGCCAACACGACCAAGCCTCCCGCCCGCTGCTGACCTTGCAGCCGGGCCAAGTCACCCTGGCCGACCTGCGCCGCATCTACCGCGGCGAAGTGCGCGTGGCCATGGCCGATTCCGCCTGGCCCGGCGTGCGCGCCGCGCAGGCCACCGTGCAGGACATCATCGACGCCGACGCCGTGGTCTACGGCATCAATACCGGCTTCGGCAAGCTGGCGCAGACCCGTATCCCCAACGACAAGCTGGCGCAGCTGCAGCGCAACCTGGTGCTGTCGCACAGCGTCGGCACCGGCCCGGACCTGGCCGAGGATACGGTGCGCCTGATCCTGGCCACCAAGGCGGTCAGCCTGGCGCGCGGCCATTCCGGCGTGCGTCCGGAATTGATCGAGGCATTGCTGGCGCTGGTCAACCACGGCGTGACGCCGTGCATCCCGGCCAAGGGTTCGGTCGGTGCCTCGGGCGACCTGGCGCCGCTGGCGCATATGTCGTGCACGCTGATCGGCGTGGGCGACGTGCTGGTCGACGGCAAGCGCGTGCCGGCAGCCGAGGGCCTGGCCCGTGCCGGCCTGAAGGCGTTCGAGCTGGGCCCGAAGGAAGGCCTGGCGCTGCTCAACGGCACGCAGGTGTCGACCGCGCTGGCACTGGCCGGCTTGTTTGCCGCCGAAGACACCTTTGCCGCCGGCCTGGTGGCGGGCGCCCTGTCGCTGGAAGCGATCAAGGGCTCGGTCAAGCCGTTCGACGCCCGCATCCATGAAGCCCGCGGCCAGGCCGGCCAGATCGCCGTGGCCGGCGCCGTGCGCGCGATGCTGGATGGCAGCGAGATCGTCGATTCGCACAAAACCTGCGGCCGCGTGCAGGACCCGTATTCGATCCGTTGCCAGCCGCAGGTGATGGGCGCCTGCCTGGACAACCTGCAGCACGCCGCGCGCATCCTGCAGATCGAGGCCAATGCCGCGTCGGACAACCCGCTGGTGTTTTCCGAGCAGGGCGACGTGGTCTCCGGCGGCAACTTCCACGCCGAGCCGGTGGCCTTTGCCGCCGACATCATTGCGCTGGCGATCGCCGAGATCGGTGCGATTTCCGAGCGCCGGCTGGCGCTGCTGCTCGATACCGGCCTGTCGGGCCTGCCGCCGTTCCTGGTGCGCGACGGCGGCCTGAACTCGGGCTTCATGATCGCGCAGGTGACCGCGGCCGCGCTGGCCTCGGAGAACAAGTCGCTGGCGCATCCGTCCAGCGTGGACAGCCTGCCGACCTCGGCCAACCAGGAGGACCATGTGTCGATGGCCACCTACGGCGCGCGCCGGCTGGGCGACATGGCGGCCAACACCGCGGTAGTGGTCGGCATCGAGGCGATGGCAGCGGCGCAGGGTATCGAGTTCCACCGCCCGTTGAAGTCATCGCCGCTGGTGGAGCAGGAACTGGCACGTATCCGTGCGCGGGTGGATTTTGTGGAAGGCGACCGCTACCTGGCGCCGGATATCGAAGCGATGAAGCAGTGGGTGGTGCAGGGGGATGCGGGGGCGGGGTGGCCGCAGGCGGTTCGGGAAATCTTGCCGACCAACGCTGGTTGATTGGAGCGCGTCACAAGCGCCAACGAAGGAGAACAAGCACATGAACGCCAACGAAAGCCAATTCATCCAGCGCGGCCAGCGCGAAATCCGCGCCCCGCATGGCACCCAGCTGCACTGCAAGAACTGGCTGATCGAAGCTGCCTACCGCATGATCCAGAACAACCTGGACCCCGACGTGGCCGAGCGCCCGCAGGACCTGGTGGTGTACGGCGGCATCGGCAAGGCCGCGCGCAACTGGGAATGCTTTGACGCCATCCTCGACAGCCTGCGCCGCCTGGGCGAGGACGAATCGCTGCTGGTGCAGTCGGGCAAACCGGTCGGCGTGTTCCGCACGCACCCCGACGCGCCGCGCGTGCTGATCGCCAACTCCAACCTGGTGCCGCACTGGGCCACCTGGGACAAGTTCAATGAACTGGACCGCGCCGGCCTGATGATGTATGGCCAGATGACCGCGGGCTCGTGGATCTACATCGGCACGCAGGGCATCGTGCAGGGAACGTATGAGACCTTTGTCGAAGCCGGCCGCCAGCACTACGACGGCGACCTGTCGGGCAAGTGGATCCTGACCGCGGGCCTGGGCGGCATGGGCGGCGCGCAGCCGCTGGCCGGCGTGCTGGCGGGTGCCTGCGTGCTGGCGATCGAGTGCCAGGAATCGCGCATCGACTTCCGCATCCGCACGCGCTACCTCGACAAGAAGGCCACCACGCTGGACGAGGCGCTGGCGATGATCGCCGAGGCCACGGCAAAGAAAGAAGCCATCTCGGTCGGCCTGCTCGGCAACGCCGCCGACATCGTGCCGGAACTGGCCAAACGGGCGCAGGCCGGCGGCATGCGTCCGCATATCGTTACCGACCAGACCTCGGCGCACGACCTGGTCAACGGCTACCTGCCGCAAGGCTGGACGGTCGAGCAGTGGGAAGACGCACGCAAGCGCGATCCCAAGTCGGTGGAAGCCGCCGCGCGCCCGTCGATTGTCAAGCACGTGCAGGCCATGCTCGACTTCCAGAAGATGGGCGTGCCGACGGTCGACTACGGCAACAACATCCGCCAGGTGGCGTTCGATGAGGGCGTGCACAATGCCTTCGATTTCCCGGGCTTCGTGCCGGCCTATATCCGCCCGCTGTTCTGCCGCGGCAAGGGCCCGTTCCGCTGGGTCGCGCTGTCGGGCGATCCCGAGGATATCTACAAGACCGACGCCAAGATGAAGGAGCTGTTCCCCGAGGACAAGCACCTGCACCGCTGGCTCGACATGGCGCACGACCGCATCGCCTTCCAGGGCCTGCCGGCGCGTATCTGCTGGGTTGGCCTGGACGAGCGCCACCGCGCCGGCCTGGCCTTCAACGAGATGGTGAAGTCCGGCGAGCTGAAGGCGCCGGTGGTGATCGGCCGCGACCATCTGGACTGCGGCTCGGTGGCGTCGCCCAACCGCGAGACCGAAGCGATGCGCGACGGTTCCGACGCCGTGTCCGACTGGCCGCTGCTGAACGCGCTGCTCAATACCGCCGGCGGCGCCACCTGGGTCAGCCTGCACCATGGAGGTGGCGTGGGCATGGGTTTCTCGCAACACTCCGGCGTGGTGATCGTCTGCGATGGCACCGATGCAGCAGCCAAACGCATCGAGCGCGTGCTGTGGAACGACCCGGCCACCGGCGTGATGCGCCATGCCGATGCGGGATACGACATCGCCATCGCATGCGCGCAGGAAAAGGGCCTGAACCTGCCGATGGTGAAGGGCGTATGAGGACGTTCACGCTCGCGGCCATCGACCCGACGCGCTGGAAGAATGGCGGCGGCAACACGCGCGAGATCGCGGTGTGGCCGCCGGGTGCCGGCATGGATGACTTCGTGTGGCGCCTGAGCGTGGCCGATATCGAATCCGATGGCCCGTTCTCTGCCTTTCCCGGCATCGATCGGCAGATCGTGCTGCTCGACGGCGCCGGCGTGATGCTGCGCGCCGACGATGGCAGCTTTAACCATCGGATGGTCCAGCCGGGCGCGCCCTTTGCATTCTCGGGCGACACCGGCCTGCAGGCTGCGCTGCTCGATGGCGCCACGCGCGACTTCAACGTGATGACGCGGCGTGGCCGCTGCCGCGCGCGCGTCGACGCCTTTCGCCAGGGGTTTGCCATCAGCACCGGCGCCGATACCGTTTGCCTGCTTGCCGTGTCCGGCACCTGGCTGGCGCAGGACGCGCAGACGGCCGTAGCGCTGGACGCGGGGCAGGGCGTGCTGTATCCCGCCGGCGAACCCGCTGGCCGGCAAGCCTTCGCGCCAGGCGCCGGCGACGCGCTGTGCCTGTGTGTCACGCTGGAAATGGAGTCCGATCAATGACGCTGCCTTCCGTACCTGGCACCGCCAGTGCAGCCAATGCTGCCAGCGCCGACGGTGTCTGGCACAACTGCCACCTGTTGCCCGACGCCGACCCGGCGCGCGCCATCCGCGATGCCGCGCTCGTGGTCGAGCAAGGCCGCATTGCCTGGCTTGGCGCCGCGGCAGAATTGCCGCAGTCCTACCGCGACCTGCCGCGCCACGACGCCAACAGCGCGTGGATCACGCCGGGACTGGTCGATTGCCACACGCACCTGGTCTACGGCGGCCAGCGCGCCGACGAGTTCGCGATGCGGCTCGCCGGTGCCGGCTATGAAGAAATCGCGCGCGCCGGCGGCGGCATCGTCTCGACCGTGCGCGCCACCCGCGCCGCCGACGAAGATACGCTGTTCGCGCAGGCCGCCGCGCGCCTGCAACCGTTGCTCGCCGAAGGCGTGACCGCCATCGAGATCAAGTCCGGCTATGGCCTCAGCCTGGAAGCCGAGCGCAAGCAGCTGCGCGTGGCGCGTCGCCTGGGCGAGCAGTTCGGCGTCGCGGTGCGCACCACCTTCCTCGGCGCGCACGCGCTGCCGCCCGAGTACGCGGGGCGCGCCGACGACTACATCGACCTGGTGTGCGGCAGCATGCTGCCGGCGCTGGCCGAAGAAGGGCTGGTCGACGCCGTCGATGCCTTCTGCGAATCGATCGGCTTCTCGATCGCGCAGACCGAACGCGTTTTCGATGCCGCTGCGCGCCACGGCCTGCGCGTCAAGCTGCACGCCGAGCAGCTCAGCAATCTCGGCGGCGCGGCGCTGGCCGCACGCCATCGCGCACTGTCGGCGGACCATCTCGAGCATCTCGACGAGGCCGGTGTCGCCGCGATGGCGGAAGCCGGCACGGTCGCAGTGCTGCTGCCCGGCGCCTACTATTTCCTGCGCGACACCAACCTGCCGCCGATCGCGCTGTTGCGCCAATACGGCGTGCCGATGGCGATCTCGACCGACCACAACCCCGGCACGTCGCCGGTGACGTCGCTGCTGCTGATGATGAATATGGCCTGCACGCTGTTCCGCCTGACGGTGCCCGAAGCGCTGGCCGGCGTGACCGTGCATGCGGCGCGCGCGCTGGGTGCACCGGAGCGCCACGGCAAGCTGGAAGCGGGGCGAGGGGCTGACTTCGTGCTCTGGCGCGTCGATTCGCCGGCGGAGCTGGCGTACTGGTTCGGCCGCAATCCCGCCTTGACGGTCGTGCGGCAAGGGCGCGTATATCCGGCGCAAGCGGAGGCACAGCCATGAGCGCATCGCAGCTGTTCGCAGACTGGGCCCTGCTGCCCGAAGGCTGGGCGCGCGATGTGCTGCTCGCCTGGGACGAGCAGGGCCGCCTGACCACCGTGCAGGCCGGTGCCGCCGCAAATGCCGGCGTGCAGCGCGCCGCGGGCCCGGTGCTGCCGGGCATGCCCAACCTGCATTCGCACGCATTCCAGCGTGGCTTTGCCGGCCTGACCGAATACCGCAGCCGCCCGCAGGGCGACAATCCCGCCGGCGCCGATTCGTTCTGGAGCTGGCGCACGCTGATGTACCGCTTCGCGCAGCGGATCTCGCCCGACACGCTGGAAGCCATCGCCACCCAGCTCTACATCGAGATGCTGCGTGCAGGCTATACCAGCGTGTGCGAGTTCCACTACGTCCACCACGACGCCGACGGCAAGCCCTACGCCGATGCCGCCGAGATGTCGCTGCGGCTGCTGCGCGCGGCGCAGCGCACCGGCATCGGCATGACGCTGCTGCCGGTGCTGTACCAGACCGCCGGCTTCGGCGGCAAGCCGCCGCTCGCCGAACAGCGCCGCTTCCTGCACAACACCGACGCCATGCTGCGCCTGCTGGAGCGGCTGTCGCCCGTGTGCGCGCAGGCCGGCGCGCGTCTCGGCCTGGCGCCGCATTCGCTGCGCGCTGTGCCCGAAGACAGCCTGCTGCATGCGCTGGCGGGGCTGAAGGCGATCGACGCGCAGGCGCCGGTCCATATCCATATCGCCGAGCAGCAGCGCGAAGTCGACGACTGCATCGCGTGGTCCGGCACGCGCCCGGTGACATGGCTGTTCGATCATGTCGACGTCGACGCGCGCTGGTGCCTCGTGCACGCCACGCACATGGACTGGGACGAGCGCCGGCGCCTCGCGCATAGCGGCGCCGTGGCCGGCATCTGCGCGACCACCGAAGCGAACCTCGGCGATGGCGTGTTCGAGGCGGCGCCTTACCTCGCGCAGCACGGCGCGTGGGGCATCGGCTCGGACAGCCATGCCAGCGTCAGCGTGGCCGAGGAACTGCGCCTGTTCGAATACGGCCAGCGGCTGGGCCTGCAGCAGCGCAACGTGCTGGCCTCGGATACCCACCTGCAGGTGGCCGACCGCCTCTATCTGGAAGCCGTGGCGGGTGGCGCACGCGCCAGTGGCCGCGGCGTGGCCGGGCTGGCGCCTGGCCAGCAGGCGGACTTCGTGGTGCTGGACGGTGCGCATCCGACGCTGGCCGGCCTCGAGGGCGCCCAGGCGCTGGCCACCCACGTGTTTGCGAACCACGGTCATGAGACACTAGCGGAGGTCCGCACCGCCGGCCGCAGCCGCGTGCAGCATGGCGCGCATGCGCTGCAGTCCGAAGCGGCCCGGCAGTTCATCGCCGCCCGCGCCAGCCTGCTGGCCGACTGATACGCGACAAGTACGCTACTAGTACGCGACAAATACGGGCACCGCCCAACGCATTGCAAAGAACATGTCCTTCTCCACCGATACCCCCGCCTTCACCCTGCATCGCGGCACGCGCCCGCTGCTGGTATCGATGCCGCACGTCGGCACGCACCTGCCGGCTTCGGTCTCTCAGCGCCTTACCGCCGAGGCGCGCACCGTGCCCGATACCGACTGGCACCTGGAACGCCTCTACGGCTTTGCCCGCGAGCTGGGCGCCTCGGTGCTGGTTGCCACGCATTCGCGCTATGTGGTCGACCTGAACCGCCCGCCCGACAATGCCAACTTGTATCCCGGCCAGGACACCACCGGCCTGTGCCCGGTCGACACCTTTGACAAGACGGCGCTTTATGCCGATGGCAGCAACGGCCCCGACGATGCGGAAATCGCCGCACGCCGCGACGCGATCTGGCGCCCATACCATGAAGCGCTGGCGGCGGAACTGGCGCGCCTGAAGGCCGAGCACGGCACCGTCGCCCTGTGGGACGCGCATTCGATCCGCTCGTTGCTGCCGCGCTTCTTCGAAGGCAAGCTGCCGGATTTCAACCTCGGCACGGCCAACGGCGAGAGCTGCGACGCGGGGCTCGCGAACCAGCTGCTCGAGCTGGCGAGCGCGGTGCCCGGCCATACCGCGGTGCTCAACGGGCGCTTCAAGGGCGGCTATATCACGCGCCAGTACGGCAAGCCGCAGGATGGCGTGCACGCGGTGCAGCTCGAGCTGTCGCAGTGTGCGTATATGAGCGAGACATACCCGTTCGCCTACGACGAGGCGCGGTCGGCGGCGCTGCAGCCGGCGCTGCAAGGCATGCTGGCCACGGTGCTCGCGTTCGTCGAATCGCGGTAAGGCGCCAGGCGGGGCGCGTCAGGCGGCGCGCTCAGCGCCCGCCGGCCAGGCGATCTTCGATATGCTTGGCGCGCTCCAGCGAGCCGGGGTGCGTGCTGAGCATGCTCGACTTCCCGCCGTCAAGCTGCGACATCTTGCGGAACGCCGACGCCAGCGCCTGCCGGTTTGCGCCGTTCTTGGTCAGTAAGTTGAAGGAGTAGTCGTCCGCAGCGGTTTCCTGGCGCTGCGAGAACTGTGCATTGACGAACGTCTCCGCCAGATCACCGATCTGTGAGGACGACAGCGCGGTCAGCGAAGCAATGCCGGTAGATCCCAGCAGGCCGCGCGCAGCGGCGGTGGAGTAGGCCACCTGCATCGCCGCCTTGGTATGGCCCAGCGCCACATGGCCGATCTCGTGTCCGACCACGCCGCGCACCTCGTCGTCGCTGAGGAAGTCCATCAGCCCGCTGTACACGCGCACGCATCCATTGGCCATGGCCCATGCGTTGATGTCCTTGGTCACGTAGACCTTGGCATTGAGCGGCAGCCCGGTATTGCCAAGCCCGTTCATCACATTCGCGAGCCGCCTGGCGTAGGTGCTGTCGGGCGGGGCAATGGTGTTCTTCTGGTCCATTTCCGCGCACGACTGGTCGGACAGCGTCTTGACGTTGGTGTCCGACAGCGTGGCCGCGGTGAACAGGCTGCCGCCTGCCTGGGTCAGGTTTTCCACATTTGCGCCGGCGCAGCCGGCGAGCAGGGCGGCGCAGGCGAGGGCGGGTAGGGTCGGTCGGTTCATGGTGGCTCCTGTTGACGGGATGGCAATGCCATAGGATAGGAAGCCAGGCGCAGGGGCACCAGTGGGCGCTGTCCGACACCTTTCAAGGCTTTAGCCGAAAGGAGTCGCGGGTATAAGTGACGTGATTGGCTGGTGATGCAGAGCTAATTTCGTACGTACAAAAACACTGTTGTCTGACAAGCTCGTCAAGCGAGGGCGCGGCCGTCCGCGCGGTACCACGAAGACAGCCACCACGGTGCGTCTCGATGACGATGTCCTGGAAGCCCTGAAGGCGAGCGGGCCACGTTGGCAAACACGGCTCAACGTATTGGTTCGCGATTGGCTGAAAACGCACAAGCTCGACGAAATCGAGGTTTGAGCATGAGCCCCGGGCCGCCCATCATGTGGACGACTGATTGCTTTGGAGGGAAATGTGGTGCCCGGGGTCGGACTCGAACCGACACGCCTTGCGGCGGGGGATTTTGAGTCCCCTGCGTCTACCTGTTTCACCACCCGGGCAGGTGTGACGGCATCGGAACCGATGCCGGGCTGAGCCGGCGATTATGCCGCAATTCCCCCCGGCCGACAACCGGCCGCCGTGGCGATGGTAATGGCCCCGATAACTTGTGCATGGCGATTGCGGTTAGCATCGCCGTCACCGCGTGCATCACCGACGCCGCGCCAAACCAGTCCCGACCCCGCACCCACCGACCGCCATGACCGACCAAGCCTCGCTGGCGAGCCTCGCCAGCCTGCCCTCGCAGGACCCCGTCTTCTACGACCGCGAATACAACAACCGAGCCAATGTGCCGGACAACCCGGCGCATATGGCGCGCTGGGGTGAATGGTCGGCGCGGGTGCGCGAGCGCGGTGGCTTTATCGCGGACCTGGGCTATGCCGATGCAGGCTCGCGGCATCCGCAGGATCAGACGCTGGACTATTTCCCGGCGACGGCGCCGGCGGATGACGGCGCGGCGCCGCCGCTGCTGGTGTTCGTCCACGGCGGCTACTACCGCGCGCTCGACAAGCGCGACCACAGTTTCGTCGCCAGCGTGCTGCCGGCGCTCGGCGTGTCGGTGGCCGTGGTCAATTATTCGCTGGTGCCGTCGGTGACGGTGCCGGACATCGTGCGGCAGGTGCTGCGCAGCGTGACGTGGCTGTACCGGCAATCCGGCGTGCTGGGGCATGACCCGCAGCGGCTGTTCGCCGCCGGGCATTCCGTCGGCGGCCACCTGGTGGCGATGCTGATGGCGGCACGCTGGCCGCAATTGGCGCCAGACCTGCCCGCGGACCTGGTCCGGGGCGGGCTCTCGGTCAGCGGGCTGTACGACATGGAGCCGCTGCGCCGCGCCGCGTTCCTGCAATGCGACCTGCGGCTATCGGAAGACGATGTGGTGCGGTTGTCGCCGGCGTACATGGCGCCAGCCACCGCCGCGCCGCTGGCGCTCGCCGTGGGCGAGCTGGAAGCGGCCGAATACCACCGCCAGCATGCGCTGATGCGGGCGGCGTGGCCCGCCAATGTCGGCAGTCCGGCAGCGAGCGATCTCGTGCTGCCGGGCTGCCATCACTTCAATGTGCTCGACGGCTTCAATGATGCCGACAGCGCGCTGGTACGCGCCGTCCTGCGCCTGACAGGCACCTGAGCAGGCACCTGAGCAGGCACCTGAGCGGCCCTCAGCCCTCCAGCACGCGCAGCAGCGACGAGGTATCGTCCTTGCCCCAGCCGTTGGCCATCAGCGTGCGCAGCTGCGCCGAGGTGGCCTGCATCGCCGGCAGGTCCAGGCCGATTTCCTCGGCGATAGCGCGCGCCAGCCCGAAGTCCTTGTCGTGCAGCCGCGCCTCGATGCCGGCGGCGAAATTGCGCGACACCATCTTGGGCCCCATCAGGTCGAGCATGCGGCTGCCCGCCATGCCCGTCGACATGGCCTGCAGCACGCGGCCGGTATCGACGTTCTGCGCCGAGGCAAAGCGCATGGCTTCGGCGATGCCTTCGATATTGACCACCTGCGCGATCTGGTTGCACAGCTTGGCGACCTGGCCGGCGCCGTTGTCGCCGATATGCGTGATGGTCGTGCCCAGCAGCTCCAGCAGCGGCAGCACGCGTTCCAGAACCTCGAGCTTGCCGCCGACCATGATGGTCAGCTTGCCGGACGCGGCGGCCATGGTGCCGCCGGAGACCGGGCAGTCGAGCGCCTCGAGGCCGCGCTCGGCCAGTGCCGCGGCGATCTCGCGCGTGACCACCGGCGAGATGGTGCTGTGGTCGACGCATACCGTGCCGGGGGCCGCGCCGTGGATCACGCCTTGCTCGCCCAGCAGCACTTCGCGCACGTCTTCGGACGAGGTCACGTTGGTGAAGACGACGCTGGCGCCGCGCGCGGCCTCGGCGGGCGTGAATAACGGCTCCGCACCCATGGCGCGCGCCGCTTCGGCGGCCTCGGGGCGGCGCACGAAGGCGCGCACGGTGTGGCCGGCGGCCAGCAGGTGGCGGACCATGTGCGAGCCCATGGCGCCCAGGCCGATGAAGGCAACGGTGACGGAAGGAGTGGAAGTGGTGGTCATGATGCGATGCTTCCTTTCAGAAGGCCGGGTTCGGCGGGCGCTGGGCTACTTGTCGCCCGCATAGGCGAACTTGCCGTTGCGGATCACCCCCATCACGCGCGAACGCTGGTCGAAGCCCTGGTGGTCTTTCGCGTTCAGGTTCAGCACGCCGTTGGGGATGGTGAGATTGGTGGTGGATTCGAGCGCGTCGCGCATGGCGGCGCGGAATTCGCGCGTGCCGGGCTGGGCGCCGGTCTTGAGCGCGCGGCGCGCGGCATCGTCCAGCAGCAGCCACGCGCCCCAGGCGTCGCCGGCAAACTGCGTCACGCTGTCGGCGCCGTACTTGCCCTCGTAGCGGTTGACGAAGTCCAGCGCGACCTTGCGCACGGGGTGGTTCTCGGGCAGCTGGCGCGCGACCACGACCGGGCCGGTCGGGAACAGCGTGCCTTCCACGTCCTTGCCGCCCATGCGCAGGAATTCCCAGGTGGCGATGCCGTGGGTCTGGTAGACCTTGCCCTTGTAGCCGCGCTCGCCCAGCGTCTTCTGCGGCAGTACCGAGGGCGTGCCGGCGCCGGCGATCAGCACGGCGTCGGGGTTTGCCGCCATCAGCTTGAGCACCTGGCCGGTCACCGAAGTATCGTTGCGCGAGAAGCGCTCGTTGGCGACGACCTTGATCTTGCGCACTTCGGCCAGCCTGGAGAACTCGCGCCACCAGCTTTCGCCATAGGCATCGGCAAAGCCGATGAAGCCGACCGTCCTGATGCCGTGGTTGCTCATGTACTCCGTCAGCACGGTCGCCATGTGCGAGTCGTTCTGCGGCATCTTGAAGGCCCAGCGGCGCTTGGCGTCGGTCTGCGGCTCGACGATCGACGCCGACGCGGCCAGCGCCACCATCGGCGTCTCGCCCTCGGACACGGCGTCGAGCGCGGCCAGCGCAGTCGGCGTGATATTGGGGCCGACGATCACGTCGACCTTTTCCTCGGAAATCAGCTTGCGCACATTGCGCACCGCCGCGGCCGGGTCGGAGCCGTCGTCCAGGATCACGTAGTGCGCCTTCTGGCCGCCCAGCGTCTGCGGCCACATCAGCACGGTGTTCTTGGAGGGGATGCCGATCGAGGCCGCCGGCCCGGTGGTGGACACGTCGATGCCGACGCGGATATCGGCCAGCGCGGCGGCGCTGGCGCCAAGCAGGGTGGAAAGTACGATGGCGGGCAGCAGGCGGGGCAACTTCGGCATTTGTCTCCTCCAGTCTTATTTGTGACGGGAAGGATAGCCGAACTCCGCCTGCAAGGGCACGCGCGTCAGCGCACGCCCAGGCGCCACAGCGAAGTCACCTCGGCCGAGCGCGCCGCATGCAGCGGATCGCTGGGGTCCGCGGCGCGCGGATGACGCGGGCGGATATCGGAGCGGCCCAGCACCTTCAGCCCGGCGGCCTCGATCCAGCCTTCGAGCTGCTCGCGCGGGCGCAGGCCCAGGTGCTCCGCCAGGTCCGATAGCAAGAGCCAGCCTTCGCCGCCGGGTTCCAGGTGGGCGGCCAGCCCATCGAGGAAGCCGTGCAGCATGGCGCTGTCCGGATCGTAGACGGCGCGCTCGACCGGCGAGCTGGGCCGGGCCGGCACCCACGGCGGGTTGCACACCACCAGCGGCGCACGGCCTTCCGGGAACAGGTCGGCCTGCACGATCTCGACGGCGCCGGCATAGCCGAGCTGGCCGATGTTCTCGCGTGCGCAGGCCAGCGCACGCGGGTCCTGGTCGGTGGCGACGACGCGCTGCACGCCGCGCCGGGCCAGCACCGCGGCCAGCACGCCGGTGCCGGTGCCGATGTCGAAGGCCAGCGTCTTCGACGGCAGCGGCTCGGCGGCGACCAGGTCGACATACTCGCCTCGCACCGGCGAGAACACGCCGTACCAGGGATGGATGCGGTCTTCCAGCGCCGGGATTTCCACGCCTTTCCTGCGCCATTCATAGGCGCCGATCATGCCCAGCAGCTCTCGCAGCGACGCCACATAGGGCTCGCCCGCCGGACCGTAGACCTGCTCGCAAGCTTCGCGGACATCGGGCGCGCGGCGCAGCGGCACGCTGTGGTCGGCCTCGAACGGCAGCAGCAGCATGCCCAGCGTGCGGGCGCGCTGCGACTGCGCCAGCCGGTGCAGGTGAAACGCCTCGGTGGCGGAGCCGGGCGCGCCCTTGGCCTTCTGGCCTGGCCGGCTGGCCTTCTTGGGCTTGCGCTCGGTGCGCCGCGCCATGGCGTTGAGCAGCTGGCGCGCGTTCTGGAAGTCGCCGCGCCACAGCAGGGCAGTGCCCTCGCAGGCTAGCCGGTAGGCGGTGTCGGCGCTGGTGGTGTCGTCGGCGACCACCACGCGGCGCGGCGGCGGGTTGCCGGCCTCGGAGCGCCAGGCGGCGCTGCGCTCGGTGCCGTCCTCGGTCCAGTGGATGCGGGGCAGTTCGCTGGTGGCTTCGCTCATGGGTTCGCTCATGGGTTTGCTCACAGCGCCTCCGGCCGGCGCGGCGTGACGGATTGGGAATGCATATTGGGTTCTGCTTCTTATATAGAGAGGCGGCGGGCTGCCGCGCTCAGAGTTCGTAGGCTTCGTGCTCGCCCGACATGGCCTGTTCGACCAGCTTGCGGTTCAGCGTCGGCGAGAACAGCTCGATAAAGGTGTAGACAAAGCTGCGCAGGTAGGCCCCCTGCTTGACCGCCAGGTGCGTCACATTGCTGCCGAACAGGTGCCCGGCCGAAATCCCGCGCAGGTTTCGGTCGCGCTCGGCATCATAGGCCACGCCGGCGACGATGCCCACGCCCAGGCCGATCTCCACGTAGGTCTTGATCACGTCGGCGTCGATCGCCTCGAGCACGATGTCCGGCTTCAGGTGGCGCAGCTCGAAGGCCTTGTCGATCTTGGGCCGGCCGGCAAAGTTGGGATCGTAGGTGATCAGCGGGTAGTCCATCAGGTCTTCCAGCGCCAGGTGCTTCTTGTCCAGCAGCGGATGATCGGGTGGCGTAATCACCATATGTGTCCACTGGTAACCCGGCAGCGACACCAGGTTCTTGTCGTCGGTGATGCCTTCCGTGGCGATCCCGATATCGGCCTGGTCATGCAGCAGCATGTCGGCGATCTGCGCCGGGTTGCCCTGCTGGATCGACAGCCGCACCTTGGGGTAGCGCTTGGTGAACTCGCCGATCACCCGCGGCAGCGCGTAGCGCGCCTGGGTATGGGTGGTGGCGATGGTGAAGTTGCCCTGGTCCTGCGCGGCATAGTCCATGCCGACCCGCTTCAGGCTCTCGACCTCCTGCAGGATCTTCTCGACCGAGGTCAGGATCCGCCGCCCGGGCTCGGTCAGGCTGCGGATGCGCTTGCCATGGCGCGTGAAGATATCGACACCCAGCTCTTCTTCCAGCTCGATGATGGCCTTGGACACGCCGGGTTGTGACGTGTAGAGCGCTTTAGCGGCTTCGGTCAGGTTGTAGTTCTGCCGGACGGCCTCGCGCACGAAGCGAAACTGGTGCAGGTTCATATAACTCGGGTCGTATAAACAAACAACTTCTTATTAGTTTGAGGTATGAGGCCAGTTTATTACGATTCTCGAACTTTGTTAATGAACGTCCTGCCCTCAGTGCGTCCGCTCGCAGCCCCCGGATTGTGATGCGAGCCTCACGGGCCAGGGCCCACCGAGTCCCTCATGTCGCTGGCCTATACCGTTTCCGGTCTGTTTGTAGGCGTCCTCGTCGGTCTGACCGGCGTGGGTGGGGGCTCGTTGATGACGCCGCTGCTGACGCTGCTGTTCGGCTTTTCGCCGGCGACCGCTGTCGGCACCGACCTGGCCTTCGCGGCCATCACCAAGGGTTTCGGCACTATCGCGCACCGTGCCCACGGCCATGTGCAGTGGCAGGTAGTGCGGCGCCTGTGCATCGGCAGCCTGCCGGCGGCGGTCGTGGCGATCCTGGTGCTCAAGAGCGCCGGCGAGCTCAACGCCCAGTGGCTGCACGCGATCCGCGTGACCATCGGCGTGTCGGTGCTGCTGACCGTATTGTCGCTGCTGTTCCGCAAGCAGATGCTGGCCTGGCTCGAGCGCAACCCGCGCTTCCAGCTGCACGGCCGCACCCAGGTCATCGCCACCATCGTGGTCGGCGCGGTCATCGGCGTGCTTGTGACGGTGTCGTCGATCGGCGCCGGCGCGGTTGGCGCCACGCTGATCCTGCTGCTGTATCCCCATATGAAGCCGGCCGAAGTCGCCGGCACCGATATCGCCTACGCCGTCCCGCTGACGGCGCTGGCCGGGCTGGGCCACGTGTGGCTCGGCACCGTCAACTGGAATTTGCTGCTGGCGCTGCTGGTGGGTTCGATCCCCGGCATCTGGCTGGGCGCGCAACTGTCGCGGGCGCTGCCCGAACGGCTGGTGCGTGCCGCCCTGGCGACCACGCTGACGCTGGTCGCCATCAAGCTCGTTTCCTGAATTCAACGAATACTGAACGGACCCCGCCATGTATCAGTACGACCAATACGACCAGCGCATCGTCAACGAGCGCGTCGCCCAGTTCCGTGACCAGGTGCGCCGCCGCCTGTCGGACGAGCTGACCGAGGAAGAATTCCTGCCGCTGCGCCTGCAGAACGGCCTGTACATGCAGCGCCATGCCTACATGCTGCGCGTGGCGATCCCGTACGGCCTGCTGTCGTCGACGCAGCTGCGCAAGCTGGCCCACATCGCGCGCGAATACGACCGCGGCTATGGCCACTTCTCCACCCGCCAGAACATCCAGTACAACTGGATGGAGCTGGAGCGCGTGCCCGACGTGCTGGCCGAGCTGGCCAGCGTCGAGATGCACGGCATCCAGACCTCGGGCAACTGCGTGCGCAACATCACTACCGACCACTTCGCCGGCGTTGCGCCGGACGAGTCGGTGGACCCGCGCGTGCTGGCCGAACTGCTGCGCCAGTGGAGCACGTTCCAGCCGGAATTCGCCTTCCTGCCGCGCAAGTTCAAGATCGCGATCTCGGCCTCGAAGGATGACCGCGCCGTGGTGCAGATGCATGACATCGGCATCTACGCCTACAAGAATGCCGACGGCGAAACGCGCCTGCGCATCCTGGCCGGTGGCGGCCTGGGCCGCACCCCGATCCTGGGCTCGGTGATCAAGGAAGACCTGCCGTGGCAGCACATGCTGACCTACGTCGAGTCGGCCATCCGCGTGTACAACCGCTATGGCCGCCGCGACAACAAGTACAAGGCCCGCATCAAGATCCTGGTGAAGGCCATCGGCGTGGAGAAGTTCGCGCAGGAAGTCGAGGAAGAATGGCAGCACAGCAAGGACGGCCCGGCCACGCTGACGCAGGTCGAGTTCGACCGCGTGGCCCAGTACTTCACGCCGCCCGCGTATGAAAAGCTGGCCGACACCGACGCCTCGTACGAAAACCACCTGCTGGAAGACAAGGCGTTCGCGCGCTGGGTCAGCCGCAGCGTGCACGGCCACAAGGTGCCGGGCTACGCCGCGGTGACGCTGTCGACCAAGCCGGGCCTGGCCTCGCCCCCGGGAGATGCCACCGACGCGCAGATGGAAGCCGTGGCGGACTTCGCCGACCAGTTCGGCTTCGGCGAGCTGCGCGTGGCGCACGAGCAGAACCTGGTGCTGCCGGACGTGAAGAAGCAGGACCTGTACGCACTGTGGCAGCTGGCCAAGAAGGCTGGCCTGGCCACGCCGAACATCGGCCTGCTGACCGACATCATCGCCTGCCCGGGCGGCGACTTCTGCTCGCTGGCCAACGCCAAGTCGATCCCCATCGCGCAGGCGATCCAGGACCGTTTCGACGACCTCGACTACGTCTACGACCTGGGCGAGATCTCGCTGAACATCTCGGGCTGCATCAACGCCTGCGGCCACCACCACGTCGGCAACATCGGCGTGCTGGGCGTCGACAAGGACGGTTCGGAGTGGTACCAGGTCACGCTGGGCGGCGCGCAGGGCAACCAGACCGCGCTGGGCAAGGTGATCGGCCCGTCGTTCAGCGCCGAGGAAATGCCCGAGGTCGTGACCCGCATCATCGACACCTTCGTGGCCAACCGCATCGAAGACGAACGCTTTATCGAAACCCTGTCCCGCATCGGCATCGCCCCGTTCAAGGAGCGCGTCTATGCCGACAAGCAGCCGCGCGAGCGCGCCGAAGCCTGAGGACCGGAGAGACTGAACATGGCAAAGATCATTCAACTGCAACGCCAGGATGCAACGGGCAGTGCGAACGTCACCCCGGTGATCGTCGAAGACAACTGGACCGTGCTGCGCGCCACTGAAGAGCAACCGCTGACCGAAGAGCGCATCGCCGCCGCAGTGCAAAGCCAGGACGCCGTGCTGTTCCCGCTGTCGGTGTGGAAGGCCAATGAAGCGCTGCTGGCCGGCCGCGACGCGGCCCGCACCGGCGTGTGGCTGGCGCCGGAAGACGAGCCGGGCGATGCCGCCGCGTACTTCGACCGCGTGTCGCTGGTAGCGGTGGACTTCCCGGTGTTCCGCGACGGCCGCGGCTTCTCCACGGCCTACCTGCTGCGCACCCGCTACAAGTGGGAAGGCCAGCTGCGCGCCGTCGGCGACGTGCTGCGCGACCAGCTCAACTTCATGAAGCGCTGCGGCTTCGATGCCTTCGCGGTCCGCGCCGACAAGAACATCGACGACGCCATCAAGGGCTTCACCGAGTTCACCGTGACCTACCAGGCTTCGGTCGACGAGCCGCTGCCGCTGTTCCGCCGTGCCCGCACCGAAGGCGGCGCCGTGCAACCGAAGGCGACGGCATGAGCACGGTGCTGAGCGATATCGCGGTGGTCGATGCCAGTGCGGTGTCGGGACTGCGGCCGCCCGCGCTGTGGGTGGCGCCGGAATACACCGGCAGCATCGAAGCGCTGGAACAGAAGGAGCGCGAGCTGGGCGAGCGCCTGGCCGGCATCGCCGCGCGTTTCTACCGCGCGCGCTTTGCCTCCAGCCTGGCTGCCGAAGACATGGTGCTGACCGATGCCATCCTGCGCGGCACCCCCGCCGTGCGCGCCGGCATCCGCGTCTTCACGCTGCAGACCGGGCGCCTGCACGCGGAGACGCTGGCGGTGCTCGACAAGGTGCAGTCGCACTACGGCTACAGCATCGAGCAATACACGCCGGACGCCGAGGCGGTCGAGAACTACCTGAAGAAGCACGGCCTGAACGCCTTCTACGACAGCATCGACCTGCGCAAGGAATGCTGCGGCATCCGCAAGGTCGAGCCGCTCAACCGCGCGCTGTCGCACGCCGACGCCTGGCTGACCGGCCAGCGCCGCGAGCAGGCCGTGACGCGCGCCGAGCTGCCGTTCGAGGAAATGGACGACGCCCGCGGCATCCCCAAGTTCAATCCGCTGGCGGACTGGAGCGAGGCCGAGGTGTGGGCCTACCTGAAGCGCCACGACGTGCCGGTCAACGACCTGCACGCCAAGGGCTATCCCAGCATCGGCTGCGAACCCTGTACGCGTGCGGTACGCGCGGGCGAGGATGTGCGCGCGGGACGCTGGTGGTGGGAGAGCAAGGACTCGAAAGAGTGCGGGCTCCACGAACAGAACATCAAGCATTGAGGCCGGTACAAAAATGGGCATCATGAACGACATCGCAGAAGCCACCTCCAGTGTGGCGCACCTGTTGCAGGTACAGAACGACCATCTCGACCGCCTCGAAGCGGAATCGATCTACATCATCCGCGAGGTGGTGGCCGAGTGCCGCAACCCGGCGCTGCTGTTCTCCGGCGGCAAGGACTCGATCGTGATGCTGCACCTGGCGCTGAAGGCCTTCCGCCTGGGCGACCGCAAGATCGAGCTGCCGTTCCCGCTGGTGCATATCGACACCGGCCACAACTACCCGGAAGTGATCGAGTTCCGCGACCAGCGCGTGGCCGAACTGGGCGCGCGCCTGGTGGTGGGCCATGTGGAAGACTCGATCAAGCGTGGCACCGTGCGCCTGCGCAAGGAAACCGATTCGCGCAACGCGGCGCAGGCCGTGACGCTGCTGGAAACCATCGAGGCGCACAAGTTCGACGCGCTGATGGGCGGCGCCCGCCGCGACGAAGAGAAGGCCCGCGCCAAGGAACGCATCTTCTCGTTCCGCGACGAGTTCGGCCAGTGGGACCCGAAGGCCCAGCGCCCCGAGCTGTGGAGCCTGTACAACGCCCGGATGGCGCAGGGCGAGCAGATGCGCGTGTTCCCGATCTCGAACTGGACCGAGCTGGACGTGTGGCAGTACATCGCCCGCGAAAACCTGGCGCTGCCGCCGATCTACTACGCGCACCAGCGCGAAGTGGTGCGCAAGAACGGCCTGCTGGTGCCGGTCACGCCGATCACGCCCAAGCAGGACGGCGACGTCAGCGAAGTGCTGTCGGTGCGCTTCCGCACCGTCGGCGACATCAGCTGCACCTGCCCGGTGGCCAGCGTTGCCGATTCGCCGGAAGCGATCATCGCCGAGACCGCGGTGACCGAGATCACCGAGCGCGGCGCTACCCGCATGGACGACCAGACGAGCGAAGCCTCGATGGAGCGCCGCAAGAAGGAAGGCTACTTCTAAGCCGCAGCAAAGGATTCAGACATGACTCACCAAGCAACTCATCAAGGCCTGCTGCGCTTCATCACCGCCGGCTCCGTCGACGACGGCAAGAGCACGCTGATCGGCCGCCTGCTGTACGACAGCAAGGCCGTGCTGTCCGACCAGCTGACCGCGCTGGCCAACGCCAAGAACAAGCGCACCGCGGGCGAGCAGATCGACTTCTCGCTGCTGACCGACGGCCTGGAAGCCGAGCGCGAGCAGGGCATCACCATCGACGTGGCCTACCGCTACTTCTCGACCGCGCGCCGCAAGTTCATCATCGCGGATACGCCGGGCCACGAGCAGTACACCCGCAACATGGTCACCGGCGCCTCCACCGCGCATGCGGCCATCGTGCTGGTCGATGCCACGCGCGTCACCGTCAATGACGGCCGCGCCGAACTGCTGGCGCAGACCAAGCGCCACTCGGCGATCCTGAAGCTGCTGGAAATCCAGCACGTGATCGTCGCCGTCAACAAGATGGACCTGGTTGATTACAGCGAGCAGCGCTTCAACGAGATCCGCACCGCCTATACCGAACTGGCCGAGCAACTGGGCCTGAAGGACGTGCGCTATGTGCCGGTCTCCGCGCTGCGCGGCGACAACATCGTGCACGAGAGCGACGCCATGCCGTGGTACCAGGGTGAGCCGCTGCTGCCGCTGCTGGAAGAGCTGCCGGTGGAAGAAGCCGCGCCCGAGGATGACGCCGCGCTGCGCTTCCCGGTGCAGCTGGTGATCCGCCAGGACGGTTCGCAATCGGACGATTTTCGCGGCTATGCCGGCCGCGTGGAAGCCGGCACCGTGCGCGTCGGACAGAAGCTGCGCGTGCTGCCCGCCAACCGCGAAGCGGTGGTGGCCGAAGTGCTGACACCGAATGGCGCCGCTGAATCGGCCAACGTCGGCGACACCGTCACCGTGCGCCTGGCCGAGGACGTCGATGTATCACGCGGTGACATGTTCGTTGCCGCCGATGCGACGGCGGCTTCCGCCAAGAAGCTGCAGGCCGACCTGTGCTGGTTCGACGACGAGTCGCTGAACCCGTCGCGCAAGTACGTACTCAAGCACACCACCGCCAGCGTGTTCGCGCGTGTGTCGGCGGTGGACCGCGTGCTGGACGTGCACACGCTGTCGCACGAGACCGGCCGCCACGACATCCGCCTGAACGATATCGGTTCGGTGCAGATCTCGCTGCAGAAGCCGATCGTGTGCGATGCCTACGGCGATAATCCGGCAACGGGCGCCTTCGTGCTGATCGACGAGGCGACCAACCACACGGTGGCCGCAGGCATGATCCGTGCGTTCTCCTGATCGGTAATCAACAGGAACACGGCGGACGAGGGGCTGGAGATGGGCAAGCAGGCACGGAAGACTTACGGCAAGGTGTACCTCATCGGGGCAGGCCCCGGTGCGGCAGACCTCATTACGGTGCGTGGTGCACGGCTTTTGGGCGAAGCCCAGGTGGTGCTGCACGATGCACTGGTGTCGCCGGAGATGCTGGCCTGGTGTCCGCAGGCGGAACTGGTCGAAGTCGGCAAGCGCTGCGGCCAGCGCTCCACCGCGCAGCTGTTCATCAACCGGCAGATCGTCGACCTGGCCGGCAAGTACGAGCGCGTGGTGCGCCTGAAGGGCGGCGACCCGATGCTGTTCGGCCGCGCCGACGAGGAACTGCAGGCGCTGGAAGCGGCCGGCATCGAGTATGAGGTGGTGCCCGGCATCACCGCGGCGCTGGCGGCCGCGTCGGCCATCGGCAAGCCGCTGACCAGGCGCGGCGTGTCGCGCAGCGTGGCGTTTGCCACGCAGGCCAAGGCGGCGGACGGCGAGGGTTCGCCCGATATCGAAGCCGCGGTCAGGGCCGACACGCTGGTCTACTACATGGGCCGCGACCAGGCCGCCTCGATCGCCGCGCAACTGATCGCGCACGGCAAGCCCGCATCGACGCCGGCATGGGTGGTGGAAGCCGCCACCACGCCGCGCCAGCGCAGCCGCGAGTTCACGCTCGGCCAGATGGCGGCCGGGGAAGCGGCGGCATGGATTGACCCGGTGCAACCCAGCTTGCTGATGATCGGCGCCGCGCTGGCCGCGCGCGCGACGGAGGCGCCGCGGGAGGACGTGGGCGTGACTGAAGTGCGCACGCCGCGCGCTGCCTGAGCCACAAGCGCACGCCAGAATGACAAAGCCCCGTGCCGGTATGCCGGCACGGGGCTTTTTTCATTGTTTCGAGGCAAGGTGCCGCTCAGGGCTGTGCGCGATCCGCGCCCGGCAGCGACGCCATGCAGTAAGCCGCGATCGCATCCAGCACCGCATCGGACTCGCCGACCGCGGCCGCGCAGTGAAGCTGCAGGCCAGGATGGGCCTGCCGGCACTGGTCGAGAAGGGCAGGCAGGTCGCGCCGGATATGGCCGCCCTGGCCAAAGAACACCGGCACCACGGTGACCTCGGCCACGCCGCCCGCGGCAAGTTCCGCCAGCGTATCCGGCAGCAGCGGCGACATCAGTTCCAGGAACGACAGCCGCACTTCGCAGCCGGGCAGGGCGGCAACCAGCTTCTGCTGCAGCCGCTCGAACGGCTCGCGCCAGCGCGCATCGCGCGCGCCGTGTGCGAACAGGACCAGGGCACGACCGGAAGCTGCCATGGCCGTCCTCAGTGCCGGTCGACCCAGCGCAGCGCCAGCAGCGCCACCGTCAGGTAAAGCGTGCCTGGCACCAGCGCGGAGATGATCGGCGGCCAGGTATGCAGCAGGCCGACGTGCGAGAACAGCGTATTCGACAGGTGGAACGACAGCCCCAGCATGATGCCGCCGAACACCTTCACGCCCACCGCCCCGGCACGCGCGTGCAGGTAGGCAAAGGGCAGGGCCAGCGCCACCATCACGAACAGCGTCAGCGGGTAGATCACCTTTTTCCAGAACGCGATCTCGTAGCGCTGCGTGTCCTGCTTGTTGTCGCGCAGGTGGCGGATATAGCGGAACAGGTCCAGCGTCGACATCCGCTCCGGCGTCACCAGCAGCACCGACAGGATCTGCGGTGTCAGCTCCGAGTGCATCGCCACGCGCGGGAATTTGAGCTGCTCGGCGCGGAAATCCGGCGCCAGTGCATCACGCGGCGGCGCGGGCTTGGCCGGATCGGCCTGCGGCATCAGCTCGGTAAAGCGCGTCTCGCTGACCCCTTGCAGTTCCCACGCCTGGCCGCCCTGGTAGCGGCCTTCGTTGGCCACGCGGATCACGCGCAGGCGGTATTGCGGGTCGAATTCGTAGATGGTGATGCCGGTGATGGTCTGGTCCGGGCGCAGCCCCGCCACGTTGACGAAGCGGGTGATCTCGCCGCCGCCGGCCGGATCCTGGTCGCGGTCCTTGACCCAGACGCCGGAACGGAAGCCCGCCGATACCGTCGCGCCGATCGCCTCGAGCTTGAGCTTCTGCGCATACTGCTCCGCGCGCGGGCCGATGAACTCGCCGAAGAGAAAGGTCACGATCGCCAGCGGCACCGCCAGCTTGAACAGCGAGAACAGCGCCTGCCGCGTATTCAGGCCGGCGACACGGAAGATGGTGAACTCGGACTGGCTGGCCAGCTGCGAGAACACGTAGATCGCACTGATCAGCACCGCGATCGGCAGCACCTCGTAGACCCGGGTAGGGGCCTGCAGCAGCACGTGGAACAGCGCCACCAGCGAGGTGTACTGGGCGTTGACGTTCTCCAGCTCGTTGAGCATGTCGAAGAACACGAACAGCGACAGCACCGCGAACAGGATGAAGGCGAACACGCTATAGACCAGCCGCCCGAAGTAGCGTTCATAGACGCGCAGGATCCTCATGCCTGGCTCCCGCTGGTGGCGGCATTGCGCCGTTTCAGGCCGAACACGGCGCGCCAGCCGCCCAGGCTGCGGTTCTGCCGGTAGCGGAACAGCATCAGCGCCCCCAGGAACACCGTCAGGTGGATCGGCCACCAGGCCAGCCAGAACGGCACCGAGCCGTTGCGCACCCAGGACTGCGTCAGGTTGACCAGGTTGCTGTAGGTCAGGTAGATCAGCACCGCGAACACCAGCGGGGTATAGCGGCCCAGGCGCGGGTTCACATAGGCCAGGGGGATCGCGATCATCACGAAGTTAAACGCCAGGATCGGCAGCGAGATACGCCAGATCAGCTCGCCCAGGTTCTCGCGCGTGGGGTTGCGGATCAGCTCGATGGTGTCGCGGCTCTTGGGCGGCAGCTTGGCCTCGGACTCGGGCGGCTTGCTGTCCACCTTGACCGCGTAGCGTTCGAACTCGACGATGCGGTAGTCGATCTGGCCGGGCGTGCCGGAATAGCGGCGGCCGTTCTCCATCACCACCAGGCGGTCGCCATTGGGCATGGTCTCGAACTTGCCCTGGTGCGCCAGCGCCACGCCGATCTTGTCGGCCTCGGCATTGGCGACGAAGACATTGCGCGCGAACTTCATGCCGGGGTCCATGCCCTCGATGAACAGCACGTAGTTGGCCTTGGCCGGCTCGATGAAGCGGCCGGCGGCGATCATCGACATCACCCCGCGCTGCTCGAAGCGGTCGCGGAACAGCGCGCTCTGCTGGTTGGCCCACGGCCACGCGAACATGCCCAGCAGCAGCGCCAGCACGATGAACGGCGCGGCGAACTGCAGCACCGGCTTGACCAGGTCGCGCAGCGAGATGCCGGCCGAGAACCACACCACCATCTCCGAATCCTTGTACCAGCGCGTGAGCACGATCAGGGTCGAGATAAACAGGGTGGCCGACAGCAGGATGGACAGGTAGCCGATGGTGGCCAGGCCGATCAGCATCAGCACGTCGTTGGGACTGGCCTTGCCGTTGGCGGCCAATCCCAGGATGCGGATCACGAGCGACGTGAGCATGAAGGTCAGCATCACCAGGAACACCGCCCCGGCGGTGTAGGCGAGCTCGCGTCGCAGGGCTTGTTGAAGGATCATGCGGGTTCGGTTCCGGGCTGCCGGCCGGAGCGGGCGATGTGCCGTGCGAGGTGCCTGGCAGAACAGCGGGCTGGCAGCACAACTGGCTGTCAGCGTGGCCGGGGCGTATCAGCGGCGGCAGGTCGCGGGGTAAAAATCGCGGATAATGGAGGCTTTCGTGTCTAACGAGCCCCTGGAAGGAAGCGCGATGGAATTTAGCACAAAAGCCCTTGATTTGAGCAAAGCCGGCCAAAATGGTTTCCTGGCGACCAAGACCGACTGCCTCGTGGTCGGCCTGTTCGAGGGCCAGAACCTGGCCGGCGTGGCCAAGGCGCTGGATACGGCCACCAAGGGCTTGGTGGCGCGGCTGGTCAAGCAGGGCGACTTCGAAGGCAAGCGCGGCACCCACCTGATGCTGCACGAAGTGGCCGGCGTCGGCGCCGCGCGCGTGCTGCTGGTGGGCCTGGGCAAGGAAGCCGAGTTCTCGGACAAGGCCTTTGCCGACGCCGTGCGCACCGCGGTGCGTGCCTTGTCGTCCACGCGCGCCACCACCGCGCTGTGGTGCCTGGCGCAGCAGGCGCCGCAGCAGCGCGACGTTTCGTGGGCCATCATCAGCACCATCACGCTGGTGCGCGACGCCGGCTACCGGTTGCTCGAGCGCCACCCCGGCCTGAAGCGCGCCAATGCCAACGGCAAGCCCAACGGCGCCGACAAGTCGTCGCTGCGCAAGGTCGTGATCGCGGTCGACAGCAGCGACGCCCGCGCCGCCACCCAGGCCGCTGTGCGCGGCACCGCCATCGCCAACGGCATGGAAGTGACGCGTGACCTGGGCAACCTGCCGTCCAATATCTGCACCCCGACCTACCTGGCCAATGCCGCGCGCAGCATCGCCAAGCGCCACAAGCTCAAGGCCGAAGTGCTGGGCCGCAAGCAGATCGAGGCGCTCAACATGGGCGCCTTCCTGGCCGTGACCAAGGGCAGCGAGGAGCCGCCGCAGTTCATCGTGCTGCGCTATGACGGCGCCGGTGCCAAGCAGGCGCCGGTGGTGCTGGTGGGCAAGGGCATCACCTTCGACACCGGTGGCATCTCGCTCAAGCCGGGCGAGGGCATGGACGAGATGAAGTACGACATGTGCGGCGCCGCCTCGGTGCTGGGCACCATCCAGGCCGTGGCCGAGATGGGCCTGAAGCTCAACGTCGTGGCCGTGGTGCCGACCTGCGAGAACATGCCCAGCGGCGTCGCCACCAAGCCGGGCGATGTCGTCACCAGCATGTCGGGCCAGACCATCGAGATCCTGAACACCGACGCCGAGGGCCGCCTGATCCTGTGTGACGCGCTGACCTACGTCGAGCGCTTCAAGCCGGCCGCGGTGATCGACGTGGCCACGCTGACCGGCGCCTGCATCATCGCGCTGGGCCACCAGAACAGCGGCCTGTACTCGCGCTCCGACATGCTGGCCGACCAGCTGCTGCAGGCCGGCCGCCATGCCATGGATACCGCCTGGCGCATGCCGCTCGATGACGAGTACCAGGACCAGCTCAAGTCCAACTTCGCCGACATGGCCAATATCGGCGGGCGCCCGGCGGGCAGCGTGACCGCGGCCTGCTTCCTGTCGCGCTTTACCGAGAAGTACGACTGGGCCCACCTGGACATCGCCGGCACCGCCTGGAAGAGCGGTGCGGCCAAGGGCGCCACCGGCCGCCCGGTGCCGCTGCTGACGCAGTTCCTGATGGACCGCGCGGCCTGACGGCAGCAGTCAGCCACCCCGGCAACGCAAGCAGCAAACGCCCATGACGCGCATCGACTTCCACAGCAACGTGCCGGACCTGCTCGGCTATGTCTGCCGGCTGGTCCGCAAGGCCTACGGCGCCGGCCAGAAGGTAGTGATCCACGGCACGCCGGCGCAGCTGGCGGACCTGGATGCGCGCCTGTGGACCTTTTCGGCGCTGGATTTCCTGCCGCATTGCGGGCTTGAACACCCCGATGCGGCGGTCACGCCGATCCTGCTGGCCGCCACCACCGAAGGCGTGCCGCACCACCAGCTGCTGATCAACGTGTCCGACCAGCCGCCGGCGCAATTCGCCAGTTTCGAACGCCTGATTGAAGTGGTGGGGTCCGGCGACGCCGCCCGCGAAGCCGGCCGCCAGCGCTACCGCTTCTACCGCGAACGCGGCTATCCGCTGACGCATCACGATATCGGCCAGCCCAAGGGAGACGCAGCATGAGCGAACGCACCACATCGCGGGTGATTCCGCGGCCGGGGCCCAACGACAGCATTCCGCTGCTGACGGAGGTGGTCGAACTGCCGGATGCGGAATCGGCGGCGCAGCCGCAGGCCGCTACGCAGGAGGGCGTCATCGATACCTTCGGCATGGCCGAATCCGGCATGGTCATGCATGTGGGCGATACTGGCGATAGCGCGGAGCCGCAGGCCGAAGCACCGGCGCCGCAAGCCCCGGCAGGGGCGACCGATCCCGGCGAGGACGACCTGCGCGCCATGCGCAGCGAGCTGCTGTCGCGCGTGATGCTGCGCTTTCGCACCGAGTGGCCGCAGGTGGTCGAGGCCCATACCGAAGCCACGCTGCAGGCGCGGCTGGCGCCGCTGACGGCGCAGCTCGCCAGCGAGCTGACGCAGTCGCTGGAGGCCCGGCTGGTGGAGTGGCTGGACGCGACGCTGGAGGAGATCGAGCGGACGCCGGGCGGGGATTGAAGCGAGCCATCGCCCCCCTTGGCGCGGCCGGCATGCAAGACGCCTCAGCCAACAAAAAAGCCCGCGGGATTGCGGGCTTTTCTCATCCGGCAAGTGCGCCTCAATCCGTCACTGCACCCTTGCTGGCCGTCGACGCCAGCTTCGAAAACTTCGCCAGCACCCCACGCGTATAGCGCGGCGCCGGCGCCTTCCAGTCGGCACGCCGCTTCGCCAGCTCTTCCTCCGGCACGTTCAGCTGCAGCAGCAGCTTGTGCGCGTCGATGGTGATCGAGTCCCCTTCCTGCACCAGCGCGATCGTGCCGCCCACCGCCGCCTCAGGCGCGACGTGGCCGACCACCATGCCCCAGGTACCACCCGAAAAGCGGCCATCGGTGATAAACCCGACCGACTCGCCCAGACCCTTGCCGATGATGGCCGAGGTCGGCGCCAGCATTTCCGGCATGCCCGGGCCGCCCTTGGGGCCGAGGTAGCGCAGCACCAGCACGTCGCCGGCGTTGATCTTGTCGGCCAGGATGGCTTCCATCGCGCTCTGCTCGTCCTCGAACACGCGCGCCGGGCCGGTGATGACCGGGTTCTTCAGCCCGGTGATCTTGGCGACGGCGCCTTCCTCGGCCAGGTTGCCCTTCAGGATGGCAAGGTGGCCTTCCTTGTAGAGCGCTTTTTCGATCGGCAGGATCACATCCTGGTCGGCACGCGGAGTGTCCGGCACGTGTTCGAGTTCTTCGGCCAGCGTGCGGCCGGTAATGGTCAGGCAGTCGCCATGCAGCAGGCCGGCCTTGAGCAGGATCTTCATGACCTGCGGGATGCCGCCCGCCTTGTGCAGGTCGGTGGCCACGTATTGCCCCGAAGGCTTCAGGTTGCAGATCACCGGCACCTTGCGGCGGATGCGCTCGAAGTCCTCGATGGTCCATTCGACTTCCGCCGAATGCGCGATGGCGAGGTAGTGCAGCACCGCGTTGGTCGAGCCTCCGGTGGCCATGATCAGCGCCACGGCATTCTCGATCGACTGGCGCGTGATGATGTCACGCGGCTTGATGTCCTTCTTGATCGCCTCGACCAGCACGCGCGCAGATTCCGCCGCGCTGTCGACCTTCTCCTGGTCCGGGTTGGCCATGGTCGACGAGTACAGCAGCGACATGCCCAGCGCCTCGAACGACGAACTCATCGTGTTTGCGGTGTACATGCCGCCGCACGAGCCGGTAGACGGGCAGGCGTGCTGTTCGACGCCCTCGAAGTCTTCCTGGCTCATGCGGCCGGCGGTGAATTCGCCGACGGCTTCGAACGACGACACGATGGTCAGGTCCTTGCCCTTCCAGTTGCCCGGCTTGATGGTGCCGCCATAGACATAGATGCCCGGCACGTTGGTGCGTGCCAGCGCGATCATGCCGCCGGGCATGTTCTTGTCGCAGCCGCCGATCACGACCACGCCGTCCATCCACTGGCCCTGCGCCGCGGTCTCGATGCAGTCGGCGATGACCTCGCGCGAGATCAGGGAGTACTTCATCCCCTCGGTGCCCATCGACATGCCGTCCGAGATGGTCGGCGTGCCGAACACCTGCGGGTTGGCGCCGGACGCCTTGACCGCGTCGATCGCCGCGTCGGCCAGGCGCTGCAGGCCGGCATTGCACGGCGTGATCGTCGAGTGACCGTTGGCGATGCCCACCATCGGCTTGTCGAAGTCTTCCTTCTTGTAGCCGAGGGCGTAGTACATCGAGCGGTTGGGGGAACGCGCCACGCCTTGGGTGATGTTCTGCGAGCGTTTGTTGAATGCCATGGTGGGTCTCCGGGGGATGTCCGGCGCCGCGGAGTTGTGCGCTGTCACGCGGGAGCCGATGTTGTGCCGGAAAGCATGCCCCTTGCATTTTGGAGTGTCAAATATATTATTTTCCCTCTATTGAGTCGAAAAAAATATCAGGAGGCGTCTTGGACCTGCGTCAGCTGCGTTACTTCGTCACCGTGGCGGAAGAGCTGCATTTCGGCCGGGCCGCGCAACGGCTATCGATGACACAGCCGCCGCTCTCGCAGCAGATCCAGGCGCTGGAGGAGGAACTTGGCGTGCCGCTGTTCGTGCGCACGCGGCGCTCCGTGGCGCTGACGCCGGCCGGCGCGCAGTGGCTGCCCGAGGTGCGGCGGGTGCTGGCCGATGCCGCGGCCCTGCCCGGGCTGGCGCAGCGGCTGGCGCGGGGCGAGCTGGGTTCGCTGTCGCTGGCCTTCGTCAGCACCGCCGACTACGGCATCCTGCCTGATCTGCTGCGGCGGTTCCGGGCGCGTCATCCGGAGGTGCAACTGCAGTTGCGCGAGGCCACCAGCGACGTCCAGCTCGAAGCGCTGCTGGAAGGCGCGATCGACGCGGGCCTGGTGATCCGGCCACAGCTGCCTGCGATGCCGCCCGGACTGGCCTACCTGCCGCTGGTCAGCGAACCGCTGGTGCTGGCAGTCGCCGACGGCTGGCGGCCGGCAGGCGGGCTCGCGCAGGACGGCAAGGTATCGCTGCGCGAGGCAGCATCCGAACCGCTGATCATCTTCCCGCGCCGAAGCGCGCCGGCGTTTTATGACATCATTACGGGCTACTATGCGCGCGAGGGCCTGGTGCCGGCGATCGCGCAGGAAGCCATCCAGATGCAGACCATTGTCAGCCTGGTGTCGGCCGGCATGGGCGTGGCGCTGGTGCCGGCATCGCTGTGCAACCTCCGGCGCACCGGCGTGTCGTACCTGGCGCTGCGCGAGTCCGGCCCGCAGATCGAGACCGGGCTGGCCTGGCGCGACGGCGGCAGCGCCGGCGTCGCGCCTGTGCTGCGGTCGTTCATCGAGATTGCCGGCGCACTGGCCACCGAGGCCACCGAGGCCACCTTAGCCGCTGCGGCGCCGCGCTGAGCGCGCGGCCGGCCCATACCGATAACTTCATTCACGCCAACATGCTGATCCATCCCCAGTTCGACCCGGTTGCCATCCACCTGGGCCCGCTTGCCATCCGCTGGTACGGGCTGATGTACCTGGCCGGGTTCATCATGTTCCTGTGGTTCGGCCGCCTGCGCATCCGCCAGCCGCACATGGCGGCCAAGGGCTGGACCACGCGCGACCTCGACGACATGCTGTTCTTCGGCGTGCTGGGCGTGATCCTGGGCGGGCGGCTGGGCTATGTGCTGTTCTACAAGCCGACGTACTACCTGTCGCACCCGATGGAAATCTTCAAGGTGTGGGAGGGCGGCATGGCCTTCCACGGCGGCTTTCTCGGCGTGATCGTGGCCATGTGGCTGTTCGGCAGGCTGCGCCGCCGCCACTGGATGGAGGTGACCGACTTCATCGCACCGATGATCCCGTGCGGGCTGGCCGCCGGCCGCATCGGCAATTTCATCAACGGCGAGCTGTGGGGCCGCGCGACCGATCTGCCCTGGGGCATGATCTTCCCGCAGGCGGGCGACAACATCCCGCGCCATCCGTCGCAGCTGTACCAGTTCGCCGGCGAAGGCGTGGCGCTGTTCATCATCCTGTGGCTGTTCGCGCGCAAGCCGCGGCCGATGGGCGCGGTCTCGGGCGTGTTCCTGATCGGCTATGGCGCGTTCCGCTTTGCCGCCGAATTCGCGCGCGAGCCGGACAGCTTCCTGGGCCTGCTGGCGCTGAAGATGTCGATGGGGCAGTGGCTGAGCGTGCCGATGATCCTGGCCGGCATCGCGATGGTGATCTGGGCCTACCGGCGCCAGCCGGGCGCGGGCGCGCCGCAGCCGGCGGCCTGAGCCAAGGCGCCGCGGGCGGTTACTTTCCGGCGCGGCGCAGTGCGTCGATGCGCGCCTGCGTATGCGGGTGCGTCGACAGGAAGTCCTGGCCGCGCTCCGGTGCGGTTTCCGGTGCCGACGATGCCGACGATGCCGACGATGGCGCGCCGGCGCCCGCACGATGTTCCAGCTTGACCAGCACATCGGCTAGCGCCGCGGGCGGCAGGCCATTGCGCTGCATGACCTCGATGGCAAAGTCGTCGGCCTCGCGCTCGTGGTCGCGCGAGTAGCGCAGCGTCAGCATGGCGGCCGGCACGCCCGCCAGTACGGTCGAGATATCGCCGAACAGGTAGGCCGACAGCGCACCCAGCGCCGAGGCCTGGATGACCTGCTGCAGGCCGTGGCGGCGCGCCACGTGGCCGGCTTCGTGCGCCAGCACCCCCATCATTCCGGCGCCGGTGCCGGCCAGGCCGACCAGTTCGTCGGTGACTACGATGGTGCCGCCGGGCAGCGCCAGGGCATTGGCGCCGATTTCACCGCCCTGGCGGAACAGGATCTGGTAGTCGTGTCCCGCGTCGGGCGGCCGCCTGAGCGCGGCAAAGCCCTGGCGGATGCGTTCCTGCTCGGCCTGCGGCAGCTGCGTCGGCTTGACCACGCCGTTGTCCAGGCTCGCCAGCGTCAGCCTGCCCAGATGGGCCTCCACTTCCGCCGGCACCGTGCGCGCCATCACGCCCGCGCCCCACGGCAGCAGCACGTAGTAGCCCAGCACCAGCACCGCCACCAGCGCCGCCACCGCCATCCCCGCCAGGCGCCAGCTGTTCTGCGCGCGAGACACCAGCCCTTCGCGATGGCCGGTGGCGGCCAGCATGTGGTCGAAGGCGGCGTGGTCGTTGATTTCGCAGAAGGCGCCGTCGGCGAACGTGACCAGCCGCGGCGCGCGCCGTACGCGTTCGGATACGCGCACATCGGACAGCGCCGCGCGGCGCAGTTCGGCGCCGCTGTCGTCGCGCAGCACCGCCTGCTGCGCTTCCACGGCCAGGGTTGCCGGATGCGCACGCGAGGTGCGGCCATCGAAGAAGGTGACTGGGATCATGGTGCTGACGCTGCCGGGCGCTGCAGTCAGAGCGCGATGTCGATGTCGTACCAGTCTACTGCTGCATCGCCGAGCGCACCGACCTGCTGCACCTCGCCGGCGACAAAGCTGTCGAGCGGGCCGGCGGCCAGCATGGTCACGCTTTCGACCCGGTAACGCGTAGCGCGCACCCGCGCGAAAGGCAGGTACAGGCCCAGCGTGAGCGCGATGGCGATCAGGTTGGTGACGAAGATAAAGATCATGCGGCCCGCGCCGACCTGGCAGCGGAACCCGTGCTGGGCGAGCGTGGTGTGGCTCCATACGACGTTCTGCAGGCGCGCCATCAGGTAGGGGCTGACCACCAGCAGGCCCAGGTAGAAACCGGCAATCGCGAAGCCGAGGATCGCCGCGGCGGCGAGGCCCCTGGTCCCCGGTGCCACCACCGCGCCCAGGACAAAGCTGAGCACGATGCCGGCGACAGCCGTGGCCAGCACCACGCCGAACGCCCGCAGGTAGACGCCGTAGAACTCGCCGGCGCCGGCGGCAAAGCCGAATGGCGCCGTGCCGAAGCGCGTGTTGCGGTGCTGGTACTGCTTGAAACGCTGGTGCGCCAGCGGCCCGAGCAGCCCCAGCGTGAACACCGCCGCCAGCGGCCACAGCACGAATACCTTGTAGGCCTCGGCATCCCCGCCGGTAAAGGCAAAGCGCAGGCCGCGGTAGCTGGAATTGGCCATGCGGAAGCGCAGCGAGCGCACGAGCAGCAGCGGGAACACCGCCAGCAGCGCCACCAGCATCGCCAGCGCGAGCAAGGGCGATACGTTCGAGGCCAGCTGGAACGCAAGGGCGAGGCCGAACACGATGGCGCGGCCCTTCAGGATCGCCGAGGGCTTGCCGTGGTAATCGAAGCTGGCCCCGTCGAGCCGGGTATTGCGATAGAAGTACTGCAGCGTGCGCACCTTGGCCCATGCGGAATAGATGCCGAAGGTGACGATGGTCAGCAGTACATTAACAATCCAGATACGGAAATATTCCGATCCGGACCCGGTGAAAGACAGGCGCAGAGGTTGCGGTGACGCCGGCTCCGTGTCAAAGGCCGCGGACGAAGAGAACGTGAAATCGCTGCTGCCGGCGTGCATGAGGGAAGCTCCCGGGAAAATGGAAATGCGGATTGGCCAATGGAACGCGGCAAAAGACCCTGCGCCCTTGTATCAGATATGCAACCATTTGAAATCAGGCCATTGCGAGGCGCGCGGCACATTCTCGCATCGATAAATTAAGACGGCGGCACATTTTGCATATGCAATTGCCGACAGTCGGGTTTGCCTGGTTGGCGCCATGGGAAAACCCTCGTAACAATCGAGAAACATCCTGTTACACTGATTGTAATCTGTAACAAGTTTCGGATGCGTGCCATCAATAAATTCAAGGACTTAGATCCACTGGCACGGTAATCGCTAACGATACTGTTACAAGATGAGCGGCAAGCCACAGTCGCCACGGAAGCGTTCAGGGAGGGTCCACACGGACCACTGGGGGCGAATGCTTCACGCCACAGAACAGGGCAACGGGAAAATCCGCGCGCAAGCGCGTTTCGAGGGGGGCGCCGGGCCAGCGCCAGGTTTGAATGATGACCCACGCAGCGGATACGAACCTATTCGCAGGCGATGCAAGCAGTTCAGTAGTCCTTTCAGGCGCGGGCGTTTCTTTGCAGGGAGGCATGGAAACGCCCGCCGCACCTCCTTCTCGCCACGCAGGCGCCATTCACGCGCTTTCTCGCGCGCTTTCTCGCGCGCTTCCTCGCACGCTTTCTCCGACGCCTGATTCCGTATTGATCCCGTATTCTGCGGTGCAACATCGAAACCGCTTGTATCGTTGCCGCCCTAATCCATAATTATGAATTATAGCGACCGGGACGCATGGTTCCGGCCACGGATTCCTCAACCGGGGGTGGCAATGCGCATCGTCCAGCAGGCGCTGTACCTCGAAGTCGCAGACCGGCTGCGCGCAATGATCGATGCCCATACGCTGACCCCCGGCGCCTGGATCGATGAAAGCGCGATGGCCGAGTCGCTCGGCATCTCGCGCACGCCGCTGCGCGAAGCGCTGAAGGTGCTGGCTGCCGAAGGGCTGGTCCGGCTCGAGCCGCGCCGCGGCTGCTTTGTCAATAAATTGTCCGAGCAGGACCTGGACGAGATCTTCCCGCTGATGGCGCTGCTCGAAGGCCGCTGCGCCTACGAGGCCGCGCGCAACGCCACGCGGGCCGACCTGGACGCGCTGGACGGCCTGCACGCCGACCTGGCCCGCTATGCGCAGGCTGGCGATATCGATGCCTATTACGAAACCAACGCGCAGATCCATGAGGCGATCCAGCGCCTGGCCGGCAACCGCTGGCTGTCGGGGCTGATCAGCGACCTGCGCAAGGTGCTGCGGTTGTCGCGCCACAAGAGCCTGAAATTGCCCGGCCGCATCCACGAGTCCTGCGCCGAGCACCTGTCGGTGTTCGCCGCGCTCAAGGCGCGCGACCCTGAAGGCGCCGAGGCGATGATGAAGACCCATCTGCTGCGCCAGCGCGCGGCCCTGCAGGCGCTCGACCATGCCGCCGGCGCGGCCCAGCCGACCCGGGCGCCGCCGCCACTGCGCGTGGCCGGCGGCGACGACTAGCCGCCCGCGCCCCACGCTTTACGCCGCAGCATGGCAAGTCCTTTACGTTCCGATCGATGCACAAGGCAGGTACCGCATGAACTCCTTCGACACGGGTGACCGGAAAATCAGCGCGCCGCTGGGCGAGAGCGAGCCGGCCGGCAGTAATTTCCTGTCGCGGCTGGGCCGCTGGTGGGGCCGCAAGGGCGAGGCCGAGGCCGCGACCAAGGCAGCCAACGGCGTGGCGCACGCCGACGGCGAGGTGCCGTTGCCAACGCGCGTGGCGCGGCGACAGCGCGAGCAGTTGCGGCTGTGCTTCGATGCCCGCCTGACCGACGGTGCCGCCAATGCCGCTGCGCAGGCGTGGCAGGCCGAGTACGAGGCCGCGGGCGAGGCCACCCGGCGCGCCATGCTGGAGTTGCTTGCGGAGGTTGCCGGCAGCAGCGGCGAAAAGGCCGCCGACGCCAAGGGCGAGGGCAAGGGTGACACAAAGGGTGAAGCCAGGGGTGACACAAAGCCCGACGGCAAGGCAGGCCATTCCGGACTGACCCACGCCCTGTCCAGCGCCCGCATCCGCTTCTTCAAGCGTTTGGCCGCGCTCCACGGCCAGCGCGGCAGCAGCGCCTGCGGGCTGCATTTCCTGATCCAGCTGCGCGCCGACATGCTGCGCTGGCAGCGCCGGGTGCCGGGGCTGCGCGTGCTCGACGACGACCTCGAGGCGCTGTTCTCCAACTGGTTCGACGTGGGCCTGCTGGAACTGCAGCCGATCACCTGGGACTCGCCCGCCTCGCTGCTGGAAAAGCTGATCCGTTATGAGGCCGTACACGAGATCGCCTCGTGGACCGACCTGCGCAACCGGCTCGACTCCGATCGCCGCTGCTACGCCTTCTTCCATCCGCGCATCCCGCGCGAGCCGCTGATCTTCGTCGAGGTCGCGTTCGTCCCCGAGATGGCCGCCAATGTCCAGACATTGCTCGACGAGGCCGCTCCGCTGGAAGACCTGCGCCGCGTAAAGTGGGCCATCTTCTACTCGATCAGCAACACGCAGGCCGGCCTGCGCGGCGTCAGCTTCGGCAATTTCCTGCTCAAGCGCGTGATCGAGGAACTGCAGCGCGAATTTCCCAAGGTCAAGCAGTTCGCCACGCTGTCGCCGATTCCCGGGTTTGCCGACTGGCTGCGCAAGCAGGACGCCGAGGCGGTCTCTCGCGCGCTCGGCGACAAGCGCCTGGCGCGCTGGCGCGAGCGCCACGGCGAGGCGCCGGCCGACGGGGCAGGGTGGCTGGCGGCGCTGTCGCCCGAAGCGCCCGCCGATGCCGACCCGCTGACGCGCGATACCGCGATGGCGCTGGCCGCGCATTACCTGGTGCGCGAGCGCCACCAGGCGCTGCCGGCGGACCCGGTGGCACGCTTCCATCTCGGCAACGGCGCCTGTGTCGAGCGGCTCAACTGGGCCGCCGACCTGTCGCGCAAAGGCCGAAGCCAGAGCTGCGGCATGATGGTGAATTACCTTTACGTGCCCGAGGCGCTGGATGACAATCTGGCACGCCTGGGTGCAGGCAACCCGCGCATCGGCCGTAGCGTCGGGAAGCTGCTGTGACCCTGGTCCGGTCACGGGGATGGCCCAGCACAGCGCGGCGCCGTGCGCCGCGTTTCCTTGTCGGGACCTTGCAGTAGAGCCGTGCCACAGCGCCTGCGCGTGGCAATTCAGATCGACTTTCCGCAGAAAAGAGAGAGAGGAGACAGCAACATGAATCGTCGTCAGTTCAGCCTGGCCGCCTGCGCGCGCGCAGCGGGCATGGCACTTGGCGTGGCCGGCATCGGCGCCGCCACGCTGTTCGCGGCACCCGCCGCCCATGCCGATGCCTGGCCGTCCAAGCCCGTCACCGTGATCGTGCCGTTCCCGGCCGGCGGCGGCACCGATGCCTTTGCGCGCCCGCTGACCGCGCAGCTGTCCAAGCAGCTGGGCAAGCAGTTCGTGATCGACAACCGCGGCGGCGCGGGCGGCACGGTCGGGGCCAGCATCGCGGCCAAGGCCGCGCCGGACGGCTACACCGTGTTCATCGGCGGTGCGCACCATGCGATCGCGCCGTCGTTCTACAAGAAGCTGGACTACGACATCGAGAAGGATTTCATCCCGGTGACGGTGATCGCCCAGCCGCCGCAGGTGATAGTGGTCAATCCCAACCGCGTCAAGGCCAATACGCTGCAGGAGCTGATTGCCTACGCCAAGGCCAATCCCGGCAAGCTCAACTACGGCTCGGCCGGCAACGGCTCGGCCCACCACCTGGCGGGCGAGCTGTTCAAGATCCAGACCAAGACCTTCATCACCCATATCCCGTATAAGGGCGCCGGCCCCGCACTGTCCGACCTGATCGCGGGCCAGGTCGACCTGATGTTCGACGGCCTGGGCTCGTCGGCGCAGCATATCCGTGCCGGCCGCATCAAGGCGCTGGCGGTGGCATCGAGCAAGCGCTCGGCGGCCTTCCCCAATGTGCCGACCGCGGCCGAGGCCGGGGTGCCTAACTACGAGGTCTCGACCTGGTATGCGATGTGGGTGCCCAAGGGTACGCCCAAGGAGATCGTCGACCGCCTGTACGCCGAGACCGAGAAGGCGCTGAACACGCCGGAAATGAAGCAGGTCTGGCTCAACAACGGCTCCGAGACACCGGTCTTCACGCAGGAGCAGTTCGCGCAGTTCCAGCGTGCCGAGATCCGCCGCTGGGCGCAGGTGGTGCAGCAGTCCGGCGCCAAGATGGATTGACGCGTCATCATGTCGAAGTCCGATCCATGCAACGGAGCGGGGCGATGAGCGGTACCGTCGTCTTTGCCTCCCAGGGCACCACTGCCACCGTCACGCTGTCGCACGCCGGCAAGCTCAACGCCATCTCCGCGCAGATGTGGCGCGAGCTGGCGGCAGGCTTCACCCGCCTGGCGGCCGACTCCGCGCTGCGCTGCGTGGTGGTGCGCGGCGCCGACGGCAACTTTGCCGCCGGCGCCGACATCGCCGAGTTTCCCGCCGAACGCGGCGACGAGGCTGCGGTGCGGCACTACCACATGGCCACCATCGCGCCGGCGCTGGCCGCCGTGGCGCAATGCCCGCACCCGACCGTGGCGAAGATCGAGGGCGTATGCGTAGGCGGCGGCCTGGAGATCGCATGCCATTGCGACCTGCGCATCGCCGCCTCGGACAGCCGCTTCGGGGTGCCGATCAACCGGCTCGGCTTCCCGATGGCTCCGGGCGAGCTGCAAGGCCTGCTGGCGCTGGCGGGGCGCGCCGCAACGCTCGAGATCCTGCTGGAAGGCCGTGTCTTCGACGCCGCCGAGGCGCATGCCAAGGGCCTGTTGACGCGCGTGGTGGAGCCAGGCGCGCTGGCCGCCGAAGTCGATGCCGCGGTGCGCCGCATTGCCGCCGGCGCACCCGCCGCGGCGCGCATCAATAAGGCCACCATCCACCGCCTGGCGCCGATGCCGGCGCCGCTGTCGCCGGCCGAACTCGACGCGCACTTCGCCTATGCGGAAGGCGCCGACCATGCCGAGGGCGTGGCCGCCTTCCTGGCGCGCCGGCCGCCGCAGTTCCGGGGAGAGTAGTCCGGCAAATCTGCCAGAATGCGGGATTGCCATGCCCGCACCATCTGGCATCGGGGGCCATGCCCCTGCGTGACCCATACCGTTCCAAGCCTTTCGTTCGATCCACACCATGAACGCCAACCTGTTCGCCCTGTTCGAAACCCGCTTTCCCGCGGACCGCACCGCCTGCTGCATCGAGACCCACGACGGCCTGTACTACAGCTGGGACGACCTCGACCGCGCCACCGCCAAGCTGGCCAACCTGCTGGCCTCGCTGAACCTGCCCGAAGGCGCGCGCGTGGCCGTGCAGGTCGAGAAGTCGCCCGAGGCGCTGTTCCTGTACCTGGCCACGCTGCGCGCGGGCTACGTCTACCTGCCGCTGAATACCGCTTACCAGGAGGCGGAGATCGACTATTTCGTCGGCAACGCCGAGCCGTCGGTGGTGGTGTGCAGCAGCAAGAATTTCGCCTGGGTGTCCAAGGTGGCTTTCCGCCACGGCGTCAACCACGTCTTTACGCTGGACGATGACCGCAGCGGCTCGCTGCTGGCACGTGCGGCCGGCAAGGACGACACCTTTGCCACCGTCGCGCGCGCGGACGACGACCTCGCCGCCATCCTCTACACCTCGGGCACCACCGGCCGCAGCAAGGGCGCGATGCTGACGCACCGCAACCTCGCGTCCAACGCGCAGACGCTGCACGAATACTGGGGCTGGCGCAGCGACGACGTGCTGCTGCACATGCTGCCGATCTTCCACGTGCACGGCCTGTTCGTGGCCTCGCACGGCGCGCTGCTGGCCGGCGCCAAGATGATCTGGGCGCCCCGGCTCGACATGGCGCAGGTGCTGAAATTCCTGCCGCGCTCGACCGTGATGATGGGCGTGCCGACCTACTACGTGCGCATGCTGCAGGAGCCGCGCTTTGACGACGACACCTGCCGCCGCATGCGGCTGTTCGTGTCGGGGTCGGCGCCGCTGCTGCTGGAAACCTTCGACGCCTTCCGCGAGCGCACCGGCCATACCATCCTGGAGCGCTACGGCATGAGCGAGACGGTGATGCTGGTGTCCAACCCGTATGACTCCGCGCTGGGCGAACGCATCGGCGGCACCGTCGGGATGCCGCTGCCGGGCGTGTCGGTGCGCGTGGTCGATGGCGATGGCAATCCTTGCGGGCCGGGCGAGATCGGCAATGTCGAGGTCAAGGGCCCGAACGTATTCCATGGCTACTGGCGCATGCCGGAGAAGACCAGGGAAGAGTTCACCGGGGACGGCTGGTTCAAGACCGGCGACGTCGGCCGCTTTGGTGGCGCCATTGTCAGCCAGGCGGGCGAGCGCCAGGTGCCGGACAGCTACCTGACCATTGTCGGCCGCAGCAAGGACCTGATCATCTCGGGCGGCTACAACGTCTACCCGAAGGAAATCGAAAGCTTTATCGACGAGATGCCGGGCGTGGCCGAGAGCGCGGTGATCGGCGTGCCGCACTCGGACTTCGGCGAGGCAGTGGTGGCGGTGGTGGTGACGAAGCCGGGCGCGGAGATCGATGAGTCGGCGATGATCGGCACGCTGAAGGGACGCATCGCCAATTTCAAGGTGCCCAAGCGCGTGCACGTGGTGGACGAACTGCCGCGCAATACGATGGGGAAGGTGCAGAAGAACGTGTTGCGGCAGCAGTTTGCAACGCTCTGACGTTCCAGGGCATGCTGCCTCTCCCGCTTGCGGGAGAGGCAGCATGCAAGCGGTGGCTCACCGGCTTACTTCAGCATCTGCACCGACCCGTTCACCGATACCGTCACCTGCGTCTTGCCGCCTTCCACCGGCACCGGCACCGCGGCATCGGCCATCATCGCCTTGGCTGCGCCATACATGCGCGGCATCGGCGGCACCACGCCGCTTTCGCTCACGTTGACTTCCCGGATGGTGTAGCTGTTGTAGCCGAACAGCTTGGTGCTCGACTGCGCCTTGTTGCGGAACGTTGCCACCGCCTGTTCGGCCAGCCTGGCCTCGGCCGCTTCGCGCGCTTCGCGCGACAGCGAGAAGGCGATGTTCTGCACCTGCATCTGGCTGGCCAGCTCGCCTGCCAGCTTCGATACCGCCGGGAAATCGCGCGACTTCAGGATGACCTCGGAGCGCCCGCGCCACGTGCTGATGCGGCCGTTGCGGTCGGTGCTCGGGTGGATGGTGAAGCCGCCCGATTCCGCGGTCACGCCCTGCGTGCGCTTTGCCTGGGCCAGCACGGCCTGGGTGCGCGTGGACAGCGCCGTCGAGATCGCCGTGGGCTCCGCGCCTTCCTGTTCGGCGGCCAGCGTCAGGTGCACGATGTCGGTCGGCACTTCGCTCATTGCCTGTGCTGACAGCGACAGCACGCCGGACGGCGTCTCGGCCGGCCCGCCATGCGCCGAAGCGACGATGGCGGTGGTGCCCAGCAGGGTGGCGGCAAGCCATTGTTTCATCTTGTTCTGTTCCATAAAATCTGCTCAAAGTTGAGCATTGGATTTATCCGCACTTCGTTGACGCGGCTTGCGCCGCCCAACTGAAGCCGCTTGACGCTCAGTTGCGCCGGAGGTGCGCGCGAGCAGAATCTGCTTCGCGAAGCGCAGACACGCAAGACGACGTCGCAGAGAGAGTGCGAGTGACGGTTGTCATTCCAGAACTTCCTTTGGTTCCTTGTTACCCGGATAGTCTTCCTTGATCTGCTTTTTTGTACGTGCGCATGCCGTACAGGCGGCATGAGAACGTATGGACGATCGCAAGCAGGTTCCAAACAAAATATAGTGGCTATCAGACGGAAGCTGCGCCTGAAACGTTCCGCGAGATTGCAAACGAATGTAGCGGACCCGGTGCCGTCAGAACGCCTGCCAGGCCTTCCACAGCATGTAGGACGCCAGGCACAGCAGCAGCACCGCAAAGGCCTTGCGCAGCTGCCCGACATCCATCCGGTGCGCGGTGCGCGCCCCCAGCGGCGCGGTCAGCATGCTGGCCGCGACAATGACGAGCATCGCCGGCAGGTAGATGTAGCCGATCGATCCCGGCGGCAGTCCCCGCATCTGCCAGCCGCTCCAGACATAGCCCGCCACGCTGGCGGCAGCGATCGGGAAGCCCAGTGCGGCCGACGTCGCCACCGCGTTGTGGATCGGCACGTTGCACCAGGTCATGAACGGTACCGAGACAAAGGCGCCGCCCGCGCCGACCAGGCTCGACAGGAACCCGATCACGCCGCCCGTGCCCAGCATGCCCGCCGCGCCCGGCAGTTGCCGGCTCGGGGCGGGTCGGCGGCTGCGCAGCATCTGCAGCGCGGAAAACCCCACAAACACGGCAAAGGCAAGCGACAGCCAGCTGGTCTTGAGCGCGGCAAAGACCTTGCCGCCCCCGATCATGCCGCCGAGCACGATGCCCGGTGCCAGCGCCAGCACCACCGGCCAGCGCACCGCGCCGCGCTTGTGGTGCGCGCGCACCGACGACAGCGACGTGAACAGGATGGTGCCCATCGAGGTGGCGATCGCCATATGGACAATGGCTTCCGTGGGAAAGCCCAGCGCGCTGAACAGCAGCGTCAGGAACGGCACCATCATCATGCCGCCGCCGACGCCGAGCAGCCCGGCGCAGAAGCCGGTAAAGGCGCCAAGGGCCAGCAGCGCAGGGACCAGCACCGGCAGGGTAGCAAGCTGCATGGGTCAGCGCGCCGGTGTCAGCGCATCAGCTTGCCGGTAATGAAGCGCCATTCCGCCGGCGTGACCGGCGTGATCGAGAGCCGGTTGCCACGGCGCAGCACCACCATGTCGGCCAGTTCTTCATGCTCGCGCAGCGCGGCCAGCGAAATCAGCTCGCTCTTGCGCTCGAAGCGCACGTCGACCAGCAGCCAGCGCGGCGTATCGGGCGTCGACGCGGCGTCGTAGTACGGGCTCTTGGCATCGAACTGGGTCGGGTCGGGGTAGGGCGTGGAGCAGACCTCGGCCAGGCCGGCAATGCCGGGCTCGGGACACGACGAGTGGTAGAACAGCACGCCGTCGCCGATCTGCATGGTGTCGCGCATGAAGTTGCGCGCCTGGTAGTTGCGCACGCCGGTCCACGGCAGCGTCCCCTCGCGGGCGAGGTCGTCAATGCTGGCCTCGTCCGGTTCCGATTTCATCAGCCAGTACTGGCGGGCGCGTTTGGTCGGGTTCGGGCTCACGGCGCGGTTCGAGGATGAAGGGGTCGGAGTGCGCGGGCAGGGCCACGCGCGTGCGCAAAGAAAAAAGGCGATGGTTCAGAAAACCACCGCCTTTTTAGGGGGTCCCCGCCTCGGCCGCTGGGTCGGCATCCTGAACCCAAGTGAGGTTCAGAGTGGCTGCGGAAGTCGCATTTCGGGTACATCATCCACTCAGGGAGTCCAAGCCAGGCCCGGACTATGAATGCGACGACGCGCTCGCCCACGCGACATGATCCCGCACCATGCAATGCATATCGGTTCAAGGAGTTTATGACCCTCACGAACCAGGCAGGGAAACTGTCAAACGTCTGACGCTACAACCGCTTCGACCGGCCGGGTAGGTGACCTGCCTGCGGGATGTCAGACGTTTGCCGTTTCTAACTAGGATGGGATGAAAACGGCGGCCGGGCGCGATAACCTGGCCAGTCAGCTGCACTTTTGTGGTGCCTCGTGCAGTCTGGCTACACTATACACCGCGTCGCAGGCCTTACCAAGTCCACACGCGCGTATCGTTACATTTTGCGCGACAGCGCGGCATCCGCTGCACATCCCTCCATTTTCACGGTATATAAGGCTGCCCGGCTGGGTTTCAACCGGCCCGTTCAGCCCCGCGTGCCGGTACCCACGTGCGCGTATTGCCGCAACGCTTCGTCGGCGCGTTCGTTCAGTTCGCGGATGCGCGCGTGGATGGCCTCGACCGGGATCGTGCCTTCGGCCTGCTGCTTGCGCTGCAGGGCCAGCAGATCGGACGCGATCGAAATCGCGGCCATCACCGCCACGCGCTCGACGCCCTTGGCGGCAACGCCGTTGCGCAGCTTGTTCATCTGCGTGTCGACCAGTGCCACGGCCTCGAGCAGCGCGGCCTCGTTCTCGGGCGCGATGGCAAAGCGGTACGGCTGGCCGGCGATATTGACTTCGACTTGCTTGTTGCTCATGCGTGTTCTCCGGAGGCCTTGTGCGGCTCTGCCGCGGCGCCCTCGCCCAGCAGGTCGAGCTGGCGCGTGTCGCTGGCGGTCGGCAGCTTGTCAAGGATGGACTGGATGCGCAGCTGCGCTTCCTCGATCTTGATGTTGAGCAACTCGCGGTCGGCTGCCATGGCCTCGCGCTCGCTGCGCAACTGCGCGGCTTCACCCTCCAGCCGGGCGATCTCGTCGCGCAGCCGCTGGTTTTCCGCCGCCAGGGTGTCCGCATGGTGCAGCACGCGCCCGATCTTCGCGGCCAGTTGTTCGAGTTCGTTGAGCATAGGGCCTGTCATGATGGGATAAAGGTCAGGTAACGCGATTCTAGCCGATGCGCCGCCGCGCACAATGCGAAGGAAAGCGTTTGTGACCGGGTACCTGCATGGAAGTTGCAGCCTTCTGCACCCAAAACCACGGCAGAGTTGTGACAAAACACTACGGGCGCCGCGTTGACTCGGGTAGCGAAACTCCCTACACTCGCGCACGTTCCAGGTGCTCGCCCTTTTCGTCCCTGGCGAAAGGGCAGTTCAACGGGAAACAGGGAGCCTTACCGGCCGCGCGCCGGACGGGCCAACCTGTGCTGCCCCCGCAACGGTAAGCGACCGCGTGCGCATCCGCCAGCGCCAGCCACTTCCGCAGCCAGCTGCCGGAAGGGCCGCCGGCAACGACCGGGATCCGATCCCGGCCACATGTCCACGCAGGACCGGCCGCACGCCACTGAACCTCGGGTTCGGGAAGGCGCCGGTTCCGAGTCGCCAGCCCGGATACCGGCCTGAACGCGGGCTGCCGCCCGTGCGCGGCACGCCTCATCGCCATATGGTCCGCGGGGGAACGGGCCCGGCCGTTCCTACCTAGTCCTGCATCATGCGTTCATCGCTCCACAGGTCGACCCGCCCGGCAGCAGCCCCGGCGGTGCGTCCGCTCGTGCCCGCAACCTCGTCTGCGATTGCGGCAGCCATTGCCTCGTTCACCCTGGTCCCGGCCACCTCGTTCGCGCAAGCCGCCGACAGCGGCACCGCCCAGCAACTGGCCCCGGTGGTGGTGACCTCCACCCGCACCGCGCAATCCATTACCGAGGCACTGCCGCACACGACGGTGGTGACGCAGCAAGATATCGTCAACTCGCAGGCGCCCGACCTGCGCACGCTGCTGCGCAACCAGGCCGGCGTGGAGCTCACCGCCAATGGCGGCATGGGCACCAACACCTCGCTGTTCATGCGCGGCGCCAACTCCAACCAGACGCTGATCCTGATCGATGGCGTGCGCGTGTCGTCGGCCAGCAGCGGCACCGCGCAGCTGGCCAATATCCTGCCCGACCAGATCGACCGGATCGAGGTGGTACGCGGCAACGTGTCGGCGCTGTACGGCTCGGACGCGATCGGCGGCGTGGTGCAGATCTTTACCAAGAGCGGTGCGGGCCAGGCCCCGGCGGCCAATGCGTCGGTGGAGTACGGCAGCAACAACACGCGCCAGGGCACGGTCGGCTACGGCGGGCAGGTGGGCGATACCTCGTTCAACCTGACCGGATCGGCGTTCAAGACCGATGGCTTCTCGTCGATCAATACGCAACAGGCGCCGCGCGCCAACCCCAACGACAACCCCTACGAGAACCAGAGCGTGTCGGGCCAGGTGAAGCACCGCTTCACGCCCGACTGGGATGCGGGCTTCAGCGGCTACTACTCGAAGAGCAAGCTGTCGTTCGACAGCGCCTTCGGCCGCCCGACCGACGACAACCGCACCAACAGCGAGCTGTACACGCTGTCGGCCTTCGTCAACGGCAAGCTCGGCGCCGACTGGACCACGCACTTCAAGCTGTCGCAGAGCGCGGACAACAGCGACACCTTCCTGAACGGGCGTCCCAACGGCACCTTCAATACCCGCAACCGCCAGTTCAACTGGCAGAACGAGTACGCGGTCGCCGCCAACCACACGCTGCTGTTCGGCACCGACTACCTGCAGCAGGAACTGGTCTCGAGCGCCTACGGCGCGCCCACGCGCAACGTGTTCTCGGTGTTCGGCGGCTACGACGGGCGCATCGGCAAGCACCAGCTGCAGCTCAACGCGCGCAACGACCATTATTCCGACTTCGGCAACCAGGGCAGCTTCTTCGCCGGCTACGGCTATAACGTGACCGATGCGTTCAAGCTGATCGCCAGCGTCAGCAACGCCTTCCGCGCGCCGACCTTCAACGAGCTGTACTTCCCCAACTTCGGCCAGCCCAACCTGCAGCCGGAGCGCGCCAAGTCGGTCGAGGCGGGCGTGCAATACACCACCGCCACGGCGGGCCTGCTGCGCGTGACCGCGTTCGAGACCCGTTACGACGACCTGATCGTGTCGGCGCTGCAGCCCAACGGCATGTTCCTGGCGGAGAACGTCAACAAGGCCAAGGTGCAGGGCATCGAGGCGTCGTGGCGCGCCACCGTGTACGGCACCGACGTTGGCGCCAGCGTGACCTTCCAGAACCCGGTCGACGAGCAGAACGACACCCAGCTGCTGCGCCGCGCGCGACGCCACGCCGCGCTGGACGTGGGCCGCAACTTCGGCAACTGGCGCTTCGGCGGCGAATGGCTGGTATCGTCGTCGCGCATGGACGCCGGTTCGCGCCGCCTGGGCGGATACGGTATCGTCAACCTCAACGCCCGCTACAACATCGACAAGCAATGGTTCGTTGCCGCCCGCGTCGAAAACCTGTTCGACAAGGACTACCAGCTCGCTTACCCCTACAACACGCAGGGGCGTGCGGGCTTCATCACGCTGGGCTGGCGCCAGCGATGAGCGCACGGGCGCGCCATGTCTGAGTTCCGGCACGCCCTGGCGGTGTGGCTGGCGCTTGCCGTTGCGTCAGCCGCAGTCTTCGCGGCCTCGCTCGCGCTGGGCAGCGTATCGCTCGATGCGCGCGAGCTGTGGCAGGCGCTCAGCGGTGCCGACACTGGTACCGCGGGCGCCATCGTGCGCGAGCTGCGCCTGCCGCGCGCGGCCGCGGCCTTTGCCTGCGGCGGCCTGCTGGCGCTGTCCGGCGCGCTGATGCAGGTGCTGCTGCGCAACCCGCTGGCCGAGCCCTATGTGCTGGGCGTCTCCGGCGGCGCGTCGGTCGGCGCCTTGCTGGCGATGCTGGTGCTGTCGCCGTGGTGGGGCGTGCAGACGGCCGCCGCCGTCGGCGCGCTGGGCTCGATGCTGCTGGTGGCAACGCTGGCACGGCGCGACCTGCTGCACCCGCAGGTGCAGGGCGGCCATCGCGAGGCCGGCGCGCGCCTGCTGCTGACTGGCGTGATCATGGCCGCGGGGTGGGGCGCGGTGATCACGCTGATCCTTGCCGTGGCGCCGGAATCGCGGCTGCGCGGCATGCTGTTCTGGCTGACCGGCGACCTGGGCGGCACCGCCAGCTACGGCGGCGCGCTGGCGACGATGATCGTCGCGCTGCTGCTGGCCATGCCGATGGCGCGCGCGCTCAACGTGATGCTGCTGGGCGAGACCGTGGCGCAGTCGCTGGGCGTGCGCGTGGGCCGGGTGCGGCTGCTGACCTTCCTGCTGGCTTCCGTGTCCATTGCCGTGGCCATTACCACGGCCGGTTCGATCGGCTTTATCGGCCTGGTCGTGCCGCACCTGGTGCGGCTCGCATGGGGCAACGACCAGCGCCTGCTGCTGCCGGCGGCGGTGCTGCTGGGCGGTGCGCTGCTAATGGCGGCCGACCTGGTCGCGCGCACCGTGATCGCACCGGCGCAGCTGCCGGTCGGGGTGATCACCGCGCTGCTGGGTGTGCCGACCTTTCTCTACCTGCTGCTGCGGAGGCCGCGATGAACGCGAGCGCCGACTGGTCGCTGCCGCTAGCCGCCTGCCCGGTGCTGGCGCTGCGCGACGTGCGGCTGCGCACCGGCCAGCGCGTGCTGGTCGATGACCTGACGCTGGACATCGGCCCCGGCCAGCTGTGGTGCATCGCCGGGCCCAACGGCGCCGGCAAGTCCACGCTGATGACCGCGTTGGCGGGCCTGCGCCACGTGGACGGCGGCACTGTCGAGATCGACGGCAAGCCTGCCGTGCAGGTGGCGCCGTCGGCGCTGGCACGCCAGCGTGCCTACCTGCCGCAGGCGGTGCACGATACGTTCTCCATGTCGGTGCTCGATGCGGTGCGCGTAGGCCGCCACCCGCACCTGTCCGGCTGGGGCTGGACCGGGCGCGAGGACGACCGTGTGGTGCACGACACCATCCGCGCCATGGATATCGAGGCACTGGCGGCCCGCGACGTGCTGACGCTGTCCGGCGGCGAGCGGCAGCGCGCCTCGCTCGCCGCGGCGCTGGCGCAGCAGGCGCCGCTGCTGCTGCTCGACGAGCCGGTCTCGCACCTCGACCTGCGCCACCAGATCCTGGTGCTGGAGCAGCTTGCCGCGCTGGCCCGCGCCGGTCGCCATGCCATCGTGGTGATCCTGCACGACCTGACGCTGGCGCTGCGCTACGCCACCCACGCCTTGCTGATGGCCGAGGACAGCACCGCGCTGCATGGTCCGGCGGCACAGGTACTCACTCCCGAACATTGCTCCCGCGCGCTGCGCACCCGCATCGTCAGCGTCAGCGACGGCGTGCATACTGCACTGATTCCCGATGGCGCCAAGGCGCCGCGATTCTTTACGCAAGGCCCGAGTAAATGACCGATTCTCACAATCCCGCCACCGACGACCCGGAGCGCGACGCACGCCACAAGGCGCGCATGGTGCGCAAGAAAGAAGTGATCGACGCCAAGATCGCCGCCGCGCAGGACGAGCGCGGCGTGATCGTGATCACGACCGGCAACGGCAAGGGCAAATCCAGCTCCGGCTTCGGCATGGTGGTGCGCGCGCTCGGACACGGCATGCGCGCCGGCGTGGTCCAGTTCATCAAGGGCGCGCAGCCGACCGGCGAAGAGATGTTCCTGCGCCGCTTCCCCGAGGAATGTGCTTTTCACGTGATGGGCGAGGGCTATACCTGGGACACCCAGGACCGCGCGCGCGACGTGGCCAAGGCCGAAGCCGCGTGGGAAGTGGCCCGCGGCATGCTGCGCGACCCGGCCGTCGGGCTGGTGCTGCTCGATGAACTCAACATCGCGCTCAAGCTGCACTATCTTGATGTGGATCGGGTCATTGCCGACCTGCGCGCACGCCCGCCGATGCAGCACGTGGTCATTACCGGCCGCGGCGCGCCGCCGGCGCTGGTGGAGGCGGCCGATACCGTCACCGACATGACGCCGGTCAAGCACGCCTTCCAGCAGGGCATCAAGGCGCAGCGCGGCGTGGAAATGTAGTCCTCGATACAGATCTCAAAGCCACAGCATCATGCAGTTTCCCGAAATCACTCCTCTCGACAACACACTGCGTCCCGTGCTGCAGGCCGCCATCGACGACAAGACCAAGCCGCTCGGCGCGCTCGGCCGGCTCGAGTCGCTGGCGCTGCAGCTGGGGCTGATCCTCGGCACGCAGCGCCCCGTGCTGCAGCGGCCGACGGTGCTCGTCTTTGCCGCGGATCACGGCGTGGCCGACGCGGGCGTCAGCGCCTATCCGGCCGAGGTTACCGCGCAGATGGTCAGGAATTTCCTGGCCGGCGGCGCGGCGATCAATGTGTTCTCGCGCCAGCACGGTATTGCGCTGGAAATCGTCGACGCCGGCGTGCGCGTGCCGCTGCCGGCGGCACCCGGGCTGGTCAACTGCCGCATCGCCGACGGCACCCGCAACTTCGCGCAGGAACCGGCGATGACGGCGGAACAGGCCGCGGCGGCGATGACGGCCGGCATGGCGCGCGTGCTGCGCCATGCCCAGCAGGGCTGCAATGTGATCGGCTTCGGTGAGATGGGCATTGCCAATACCTCGGCCGCAGCGTGCCTGATGCAGCGGCTGACCGGGCTGCCGCTGGCGGACTGCATCGGCCGCGGCACCGGGCTGGACGATGCCGGGCTGGCGCGCAAGCGCGAGGTGCTGGAAGGCGCCCTCGCGCTGCACCCTGATGCGCAGGCGCCGCTCGATGTGCTGGCGACGTTCGGCGGCTTCGAGATCGCGATGATGGCTGGCGCCTTTCTCGCCGCCGCGGCCAGCCGCATGGTGATCCTGGTCGATGGCTTTATCGCCACGGCCGCGCTGCTGGTGGCGCAGCGCATCGACCCCAACGTGCTGCAGTACTGCGTGTTCACGCATTGCTCGCACGAGCGCGGCCACCGCGCGCTGCTGGACCACTTTGGCGCCGAACCGCTGCTGGCGCTGGACCTGCGCCTGGGCGAGGGCACCGGCGCGGCGCTGGCGTGGCCGCTGCTCGCGTCCGCGGTCGCGTTCCTCAACGAGATGGCGACCTTCAGCGGCGCCGGCGTCAGCACGGCCTCGGCATGAGTGTGCCGTCCGACCCCGCGCCCGCGCCGGCCGGCTTCGGCGGCGAGCTGCGCTATTTCTTTACCGCGCTGGGCTATTTCACGCGTGTGCCGCTGCCTGGCTGGCTGGCGCGATGGGTCGGGTTCGAGCCGCATTACCTGCATGCCGCGGCGCGTTATTTCCCGCTGGTGGGCCTGCTGGTCGGCGGCGCCGGTGCGCTGGTTACATGGGGCGCGCTGCAGTGGTGGCCGGTCGGCGTGGCGGTGCTGCTGGGAATGGCGGCCACGCTGCTGCTGACCGGCGCCTTCCATGAGGACGGCCTGGCGGACTGCGTCGATGCCTTCGGCGGCGCATGGCAGCGCGAAGACGTACTGCGCATCATGCATGACTCGCGCATCGGCGCGTTCGGCGCCATCGCACTGGTGGTGGCGCTGCTGCTCAAGTGGCAACTGCTGGTGGCGATCGGCACGCAGCACGGTGCGGCGGTATTGCTGGCGGTGCTGGTGGCAGCGCACGCCGCCAGCCGCGCGATGGCGGTCAGCTATCTCGCCACGCTGCAGTACGTGCGCCCGGAAGGCAAGGCCAAGCCTGTGGCGCAGCGGCTCGCCGGCGCGGGGCTGGGGTTCGCGCTGTTGTGCGGGGTGGTACCGCTGTGGCTGGTATCGCCATCGTTCTTTGCGGGCGCCGTGGCTGCGCTGCTAGTGTTGCGCGTGCTGCTCGGCCGCTACTTCGTGCGCCGCATCGGCGGCTATACCGGCGATTGCCTCGGCATGGCCCAGCAGTGCGCGGAGACCCTGATCTACCTGGTGGCATCGGCATGGACCTGGTCCTGATCCGCCATGCGCAGCCCGAGGTGGCTGCGGGCACCTGCTACGGCTGCCTCGACCTGCCGCTGGTGTCGCCACTGATGCCGGTTGCCGCGCAGATCGTGGCGGGCCTGCCGGCGCCCGCGCGCATCGTCAGCAGCCCGCTGGTGCGTGCGCTCGGGACCGCGCAGGCGCTGGTGCAGACCTTGCCGGCCGGCGTGCCGGCTATTCCGGCTATTGCCACCGAACCGCTGTTGCGCGAGCTGGACTTCGGCAGCTGGGAAGGCGTACCGTGGGACGAGATCGACCGCGCCGCGCTCGACCAGTGGGCCGCGGACCTGCTGCATGCGCGCCCGCATGGCGGCGAGTCGCCGGCGCAGGCGATGGCGCGCGTGGCCGGCTGGGCCGACGCGCTCGATGTGCGGGACGATTGCTGCGTATGGGTGGTCGGCCATGCCGGGCCGATGCGCATGCTGGCCGCGCACTGGCTCGGCGTGCCGCTGGCGGTGACGGTCAACTGGGCGCTGGGCTTCGGCGCGAGCTGCCGCTTCCGGCTGGGTGCGGATGGGGCGCGGCTCGAATGGTGGAACCGGACTTAAAACCGCGGTGGCTGATCAGCGCGCCGGGCGCCGGCTGCGCGCCACGTCGAGGTCCTTGCAGATCTGCTCGATGCCTTGCACCACGCGCGGACCGGCGCGGTTGACCAGGTCGCCGTCGATCACGAACAGGTTGTTGCGCGCCACCGCGGTGATTTGCTTCCAGCGCTGCCACATCGCGTAGTCGGGCAGCGGCTGGTCCGAGCGCGTGGCACCCATGCCCGCGGTCAGCATTGCTTCCGGATTGCCCGCCACCACCGCCTCGACCGATACCGTCGGCACCAGTGGCGTCTCGGCCCCGAACAGGTTGCGCCCGCCGCACAGCGCCAGCATGTCGCTGACCAGGTGCTGGCCGTTGAGCGTCATCAGCGGCTGCTGCCAGACCTGGTAGAACACGGTCACCGGCGGCCGTGCCGCGTAGGTCTTGCGCAGCGTCTCCACCTGCTGGCGGAAGCTGTCGGCGGCGCGCCGCGCGGTGGCTTCCGTGCCCAGCAGGGTGCCCAGCTTCTCCACGTTTTCCGGGATCGATGCCAGCTTGCGCGGCTCGCTGTAGAACAGCGGCAGGCCCAGGGCGCGCAGGCGGTCGGTCTGCTTCTGAGCATTGCCATGGCGCCAGACCACGATCAGGTCCGGCTTGAGCGCGGCGATGCGCTCCAGGTCCAGCGCCTTGTTGTCGCCCACGCGCGGGATGTCGCGCGCCTGTGGCGGGTAGTCGCTGTAGTGGACCGTGCCGACGATGCGGTCGCCGCCGCCGGCGGCAAAGATCATCTCGGTCACGTGCGGCGCCAGCGAGATCACGCGGCGTGCCGGCTGCGCCAGCGTGATGGTCTGGCCGGCATCGTCGACCACCGATACGGCGGCCTGCGCCGCGGGTGCGGCAAGCAGGGCGGTGGCGGCCAGCATCGGGGCAATGGCGAATTTCAATGCGTACATGGCGAGGTTTCAGGCGGTCACCGCGGCCAGCGCGGCATCGAGCCGCTGCCAGCAGGCCGGCCGGTCGGGCGGCAGGCCCAGGCGCAGGCTCGGCAGGCAGCCGCCTGCGGCGTCGAAATATCGGGTCCAGACGCCATGGCGCGCCAGCGCTTCGTGCAGCGCCAGCGCCTCGGCATGCGGTACCCAGCAAAACAACGGGTGCACGACAGCGGTCAGCCCGTGGCGCGCCAGCAGCGTGCCGAGCCGCGCGCCGGACAGGCCCAGTTGCGCACGGTTGGCTTCCTGCCACTGGCGGTCCGCCAGCGCATGCCGGGCGACGGCGCGCGCCGGCCCCGAGACGGTCCAGTGGCCCAGCCGCTCATGAAGCGCATCGAGCAACGGCCGGTGCGCCAGCACGAAGCCGCAGCGGATACCGGCGAGACCGTAGAACTTGCCGACCGAGCGCAGCACTACCAATCCTTCAGTGCCGCTGTGGGCGGCGACCGATGCCGCGGGCAGGCAATCGATGAAGGCTTCATCGACCAGCAGCGTGCCGCCGCGACGTGCCAGCGCGGCATGCCAATGGAGCAGCATTGCCGCTGGCAGCAGCCGGGCGGTGGGGTTGTTGGGATTGACGACGACCAGATGGTCGAGCGTATCGGCAAGGTCCGCGCGAGTGAAGTCCGCTTCGTCCAGCAGCACCACTGTATGTCCGGCTGCGGCGAACGCGGGCGCGTACTCGCTGTAGCCGAGCGCGGCAATGCCGACGCGCCTCGGCCGCAGCAGGCCTGGCAGCGTGCGGATCGCGGCCTGCGAGCCGGCCACCGGCAACGCCTGCGGCGCGCCGAAGGCGTGTGCCGCCAGCTCGGCAAGCCCATCCCCGTCCTGCGGCAGCCGCTGCCACGCGGAAGCGGGCAGCGCCGGCACGGGGTAGCCGTCGGGATGGATGCCGGTGGACAAGTCGAGCCAGTCGGCTTCGGCACGGCCGTAGCGGCGTACCGCGGCCAGCAGGTTGCCGCCATGGCGGATCGGGGGAAGGGCAGGGCTCACGTCGGTGCGGACACGGCAAGAACGGCCAGCGCGCTGGCGCCCGCAAGCGCCAGCCACAGCCACAAGGTACGTTGCACCAGCCGCAGGCACGCCATCACGTGCTCGGCCTGCGGTGCGCTGCCTGCACCCAGCGGCGGACGTTGTTCCAGCTCGCCGTGATAGCGCGCCGGTCCGCCAAGCTGCACGCCGACCGCGCCGGCGCCCGCCGCCATCACCGGTCCGGCATTGGGGCTGGACCATGCCGGCGCCTGCGTGCGCCAGCAGCGCAGCGCCTGGGTGGTGGCGCCCAGCAGCGCGTACGACAGCGCGGTCAGCCGCGCGGGAAGCAGGTTGAGCGCATCGTCGAGGCGCGCCGCCGCCCAGCCGAAATATTGCAGCCGCGGCGTGCGGTAGCCCCACATCGCATCGAGGGTATTGGCCAGCCGGAACACGATCACCGCGGGCGCGCCGCCGAGCAGGAACCAGAACAGCGCGCCGAAGACCGCGTCGTTGCCGTTCTCCAGCGCCGATTCGCAGGCGGCGCGCGCCAGCGCTTCGGCATCGGCATCGGCGGTATCGCGCGAGACGATGCGTGCGGTGAGCGTCCGTGCGGCTGGCAGGTCGGACGCAGCGAGGGCGCCGGCAATCGGGGCGATATGCTGGTGCAGGCTGCGCGCGCCGAGCGCGGCGTACAGCGCGATGGCATGCAGCACCAGTGCCGCGAGCGAATGCCAGCGTGCCGCCGCATCGACCAGCCACCATGCGAGCGCAGCCGGCGCCAGCACCAGCACGCACCAGCAGGCAAGGCCCGCCAGGCGCTGCCGCCATGGCGCGCCGCGGCGTTGGGGATCGTTGCAGCGTCGTTCGAGGGCTGAAGCGAGGCGGCCAAAGCCGACCAGCGGATGGAAGCGGCGCGGCTCGCCCAGCCACCGGTCAAGCAGAACGCCGGCCAGCGCCGCGGCCACGCAAGCCGGCCAGGCCTGCATCAGCATGCGGGATCGGCGCCCTTGACCGGGACCGGGATGCCCGCCACCAGCAGCCGCACGCGGTCCGCGGCGGCGGCCAGCTTCTGGTTCAGGCGTCCCAGTTCATCGACGTAGAAGCGGGTGATCGCGCCCATCGGCACCACGCCGAAGCCGATCTCGTTGGAGACCAGTATCACGTGGCCGGGCAGCGTGGGCAGCGCGGTCAGCAGCGACTCGATCTCTTCGGTGAAGGCATCGGGCGGCGTGATCACGCCATGATCGGGATAGCTGCGGCCGTCGGGGAAGAGCAGGTTGTTCATCCACAGCGTCATGCAGTCCACCAGGATGCAGCCGTCGTGGCGCGCATTGGCATAGAGCGCATCGGCCAGCCGCACCGGCTCTTCCACCAGGCGCCAGTCGACGGGACGGCGGGCGCGGTGCAGCGCGATGCGGACTTCGAGTTCCTGGTCGGCCCGTGCGGGATCCTGGCGCGCGGTGGCGATATACGTGACCGGCCCGCCGGTGATGCCGGCGTGGTCGCTCGCCAGCTGTTCGGCGTAGTGGCTCTTGCCGGAGCGCGCGCCGCCCAGCACCAGCGTCAGCTGCCGCGCGCCGGATGCGCCGGCCGCAAGCGGCTTCTCCGCACTGGCGGTAGCGGGTTCAGGGACGATGGCCGGGGTTTCCATCCGCGTATTGTAGCCGCCGCATCCGACCCTCGCATCCCGCCATCGCATGAAGGCCGATGCGATAATCCGCCGATGTATACCGATTCCCCGCTTTCCTTGCCGCCGGGTGCCCTGCGCGGCACGCTGATGGTCCAGGGCACCACCTCCGATGCCGGCAAGAGCACCGTGGTCGCGGGGCTGTGCCGCGTGCTGGCGCGCGCCGGCACGCGCGTGGCGCCGTTCAAGCCGCAGAACATGGCGCTGAACAGCGCGGTGACCGCGGACGGCGGCGAAATCGGCCGCGCGCAGGCGCTGCAGGCGCAGGCCGCGCGGCTGGCGCCCCATACCGACATGAACCCGGTGCTGCTCAAGCCCAGCAGCGACACCGGCGCGCAGGTGATCATCCATGGCCGCGCGCGGCTCGACCTCGATGCCCGCGCCTACCACGCCTACAAGCCCGAGGCGATGAAGGCGGTGCTCGCCTCGCACGCGCGGCTGGAACAGGCCTATGACGTGGTGCTGGTGGAAGGCGCCGGCAGCCCCGCCGAGATCAACCTGCGCGAGCGCGATATCGCCAACATGGGCTTCGCCGAGCGGGTCGATTGCCCGGTGGTGCTGGTCGCCGATATCGATCGCGGCGGCGTGTTCGCGCACCTGGTCGGCACGCTCGATTGCCTGTCTGACAGCGAACGCGCGCGCGTGACCGGCTTCATCATCAACCGCTTCCGCGGCGATATCAGCCTGCTCGAGCCGGGTCTCGACTGGCTCACCGCACGCACCGGCAAGCCAGTGTTCGGCGTGCTGCCGTACCTGCACGGCCTGCACCTGGATGCGGAGGACGCCATCATCGGCACCCAGGCCACCAGGTCCGGGGCGCGGCGGCTGCGCGTGATCGTGCCGGTGCTGCCGCGCATCGCCAACCATACCGACTTCGACGCGCTGCGCGCGCATCCGCAGGTAGACCTGCAGTTCATCGGGCCCGGCATGCCGGTCCCGCCTGCCGACCTGGTGGTGCTGCCCGGCAGCAAGAGCGTGCGTGCCGACCTGGCGTTCCTGCGCGCCAACGGCTGGGAGGCGGCGCTGCAGCGGCACCTGCGCTACGGCGGCAAGCTGGTCGGCATCTGCGGCGGCATGCAGATGCTGGGCCGGCAGGTGCATGACCCCGACGGCCGCGAAGGCCCGGCCGGCAGCAGCGCGGGCCTGGGCTGGCTCGACTACGAGACCACGCTCGCCGCCGAGAAGCAGCTGCGCCAGGTCAGCGGCCGGTTGGCGGATGCGGACGCGCCAGTGCGGGGCTACGAGATCCATCTGGGCGTTACCACCGGCGCCGGGCTGGAGCGGCCCGCGCTGTGGCTCGACCGCGGCGACGGCACCATGCGCCCCGACGGCGCCTGCTCGGCCGATGGCCAGGTCATGGCGACCTATGTCCATGGCCTGTTCGACGATCCGGCCGGCTGCCAGGCGCTGCTGCACTGGGCAGGACTGGATGGCGCGCAGGCAGTGGACCTCGATGCGCTGCGCGAAGCGTCGATCGAGCGGCTTGCCGACACCCTGGCGGCGCACCTCGACCTGGGGACAATGTTCGCGCCGCTGCAACGCTGAGCAGTCGTTGCGGATCCGCCATTGCGCGGATTGTGCCGTCTCCGCGCAACTTCTCCCTGTTAGAATCGCGAATCTTTCGCATTTGCATTCCGTCGCGATATGGCTTTCGGGTCATATCGAGCACGCTGCAGCGTCTCAAATACACAACACAAGCCATGGTCACTGGCCGCCTGCGCGTCGTCCTCGTCAAGCTCCATCTCTATATCGGGCTGAGCCTCGGCCTGCTTTTTGTCCTGTTGGGCCTGACCGGCATGGCCATCGCGTGGCGCGATGAGCTCGATGCCTGGCTCAACCCGGACCTGCTGGTTGCGTCGGCGCCCGCCAGTGGAATCGTTACGCCGGCTGCCGTCCAGGCCGTGACCGAGCGCCTGGCCGCGCCGCCGTATGGCCGGCCCAACCTGCTGATGCTGCCGACCCACGACGAAGGCGTCTTCATCGCCTGGTATCCGGTCAAGGGGCCGGAGGGCGTGGTACCGGGCCGCTCGCGGCAGGTGATGGTCGATCCGGTGACGCTGGCGGTGAAGGGCGAGCGCGTGTGGGGCGAGCCCGGCGTCTCGCGCCGGCTGCTGCTGCCCACGCTGTTCCACCTGCACCGTTACCTGCTCAGCGGCGAGACCGGCAAGACCATCACCGGCGTGGCGGGCATGCTGTTGCTGCTGACCACGCTGGTGGGCGTGGTGGTGTGGTGGCCCAAGACGAAACTGCGCGCATGGGCGCAGGCGTTCCGGATCAGCCATGGCGGCTCGTGGCCGCGCTTCAACTATTCGCTGCACCGGGCCGGCGGCATCCTGGCGGCGCCGGTGCTGGCCATCCTTGCCTTTTCGGGCTGGTACCTGAACCTGCCGAAATGGGTGACGCCGATCGTGGCGGGGGTGATGACGGTGACACCGCCGGCCAAGCATGTCTCGGCCCCGCATGCGCCCGATGCCCGCCCGCTTGACGCAGGCCAGATCATGGCGGCGGCGCAGTCCCAGTATCCCGACGCGCGCATCACCCGCATCAGCTTCCCGCGCAAGCCGGGCGATGCCTTCGAAGTGCGGCTGCGCCAGCCGGACGAGGTGCGCAAGGACAGCGGCGCGACCCGGCTCTGGCTCGACGCCTGGACCGGGACGCGGCTGGGCGCGAAGGACCCGCACGACGCGCCCGCCGGCGACACGCTGCTGAACTGGCTGTTCCCGCTGCATACCGGCGAGGCGTTCGGCCTGCCGGGGCGGATCTTCATCACGCTGTTCGGGCTGGCGCCGCTGGCCTTTGCCCTGACCGGCGTGCTGATCTGGTGGAAGCGGCGGCGCGGGCACCGCCGCCATGTCGTGAAGACGGCGCAGCGCTCAGCCATGCGCCGGGCATGAAAAAAGCAGGCCGGCGGCCTGCTTTTTTTGCGAAACCCGCTAACCCGAGCTTTGGCACGCGGCGCGCATAATGCTTTGATTTCTCACGGTTATGTGCGCGCGAGCGAGTCAATTACTGGGTACAGGCGACGGGGCTGACGTTGAGCAGGCGGAAGGCCTTTTCTTGAACTGGGGTCGGCCGCGTGATCATGACGATCTTTGCTTGCGGGTTCAGGGGGGTGTGACAGACGTTGTACGCGAGCGTGGCCAGATCATCGAGCAACGTACGGAAG